>JAUWDQ010000058.1 GCA_030608745.1 Pseudomonadota bacterium
GAAGAATATTAAACTATCCCAAACCCTTTGTCAACCCCCCCATCACCGTCAAAATCCACCGTCTAATTTAGGTATTAAAACTGAAATCAGCAGGTTATGGAGTATTCCTGATCACCAGCAAGGTATTAGATGCAAGGCGCCGAGGAGCGACGACTGAGGCGTATGGAACAATACGCCGCAAGGAGGAGCGATCGAAGGCAACGCCGCAGATGATGCCTTGATGGTGGATCAGGGACCATCTACCATGCTCTCGTCGCAATTATCCCTTCCTGGAGGAGGAAATCCCTGAAATGTTCGCAATGGGAATGTTTAGCGCAAATCTATCACATAGTCAAACTAAAATATGCACTGCGCTAAGCGCGTGACTGCAGGACTCCAACACCGCAGCACTGATTTTTCCTTAACCTTAGCCTTAACCTGGCGGTGACCCGCCTTACCGCAGCACCGCATCTCATGATATCTCCTTGACAAAGGAGGGCCCGCCTTTTTACAATGCTAAATTAATCGGTTGTCTCAAGGCTCAGGTTGATTTAAAGGCCTCTCAAAATGAAAATTCTTCGGAGATATATTTGCTGGGAATTCATCAAAATATTGCTCCTCTGCTTGAGTGCCTTCATTCTCATTTACGTCGTCGTCGATTTTTTCTCTCGAATGGACACCTTCCTCGAACACAAGGCTCCCCCAACTCTCGTCTTCCTCTATTACCTGTACCAAATTCCGGGCATTGGATTACAAATCTTTCCCCTCGGCATGCTGATGGCCACCCTTCTTGGCCTGGGAATCCTCTCCAGGAATAATGAGATTACGGCCATGAAGGCCAACGGGATAAGCCTTTATCGGATCGCCATCCCTTTGCTTCTATTGGGTATTTTGGCAAGCGGTCTTTGCTTCATCGCAAACGAGCTAATCATCCCCTTTTCGAAGCGCCAATCGGATAACATTTATTTAACGGAAATCCGTAAGAAACCACGGAAGACCTTCATTCGAAACTATAAAGTGTGGTATCGAAGCCGCAATGCCATTTACAATTTCCAGGTCTTCAACCCCGAAAACGATACGCTCGAGGGGATTACCTTGTTTGAGTTCGATGATGATTTCAAACTCCAGCGGAGAATTGACGCCAAAAGAGCCCTCTGGAGAGGCGACGCCTGGCACTTTTATGGGGTGACCATCAGGGATTTTCATGAAAGGAAAACCATTCAAACCACCCGATTTGAGGAAAGGGTAATTCCCATTCCCGAAACCCCAGATGTCTTTAAGGAAGAGCAAAAAGATACCGAGGAGATGGGTTACTATGATCTTCGCCGTTATATTCGGAAGATCGAGATGGGTGGCTATGACGCCACCAGATATATCGTTGACCTCTATGCAAAATTGTCCTACCCATTTGCCTGCGTGATCATGGTCTTTATCGGAATCCCCTTCTCCATGAAAACGGCCCGCAGCGGGGGAATCACGCTGTCCATTCTCATAAGCATCGTCATCGGGTTCCTCTATTGGATTACCCTCAATCTCAGCCTTTCCTTTGGTCGCTCGGGATTGTTCCCCACACAACTCTCGGCCTTTGCCCCCCATGCCCTCTTCGGATTGGCCGGAATATACGCATTGATCAGCATTAGGCAGTAGCACCTCAAATATTGAAGCTGCGGTGCTGCCGTTATGCGGTGTTGCAGTGCTGCGATAAACAAAGGTGCTGCAGTTCTGCGGTCCTACGGTTAAGCAGTTAGAAAAACCTCCTAACGTACACACTATGTAACAACAGCACCAAAATTTGGTGACGGGGTTTGAGGGGTGAATTTACGTTCAGGGACAACGGGGTCCACCAGAAAGTAAGGAAACATCAGGGCCTAAAAAGTTTGATTGACATCTACCACGCTCAGTGATACATTTTTCTCCCCTGCAAAACAACACCAGGAGGTAACGAAATGGCGCTTATGGAGATTAGCGTTGTCCCCATTGGAACGGACAATCCCAGCATTAGTCACTACGTGGCCGAATGTGTAGCCATCGTGAAGGGGAAAGGCCTTCCCTTTGAGTTGACATCCATGGGAACCAATGTGCAGGGGGAATTAAGGGACCTGCTCGAGGTAGCTGAAAAGATGCACAAACTTCCCTTCCAACGCGGTGCCCAACGGGTGCTCACCTCCATCAAGATCGACGATCGAAGAGACAAACAGCTGAACATACAGGGTAAAAAGGAGGCCGTCACGAAGAGGTTGTAGCCTCAATTCTTCAGGGAATGACGGCGATATGCTAAACTTTGGCCATTGTTGACCCTTCCACGGTTCTCTCTTATCAAAATGATGCCGGCATCGGCGGTTTTTTCGGTTTCCCCTCCCCTTGACTTTTGGATACCGCTGGCTATACTTCAAGCAAGCTTATTTAATTGTTTATTGAGGTTACGGAAGGTACGAGAAAGGGAAGATGCCATGAGGGTAAAATACTACGGCCATGCGGCATTTCTCATCACGTCCAACCAGGGAACGAGGATCATTACCGATCCGTTTAAACCGGGCGCCTTTGATGCCATGAGCTATGGAAAGATTCCCGACGAGGCCGATGTGGTCTTGGTGAGCCACGATCATGACGATCACAATTATTCAGGAGGGCTGCCGGGAAACCCGGAAGTTCTGCGAACCCCCGAGAAGCGATCCGTTCATGGCATCGAGTTCGCTGGTATTCCCACCTTTCACGACACCTCCTCTGGAAAGGAGAGGGGGGGGAATATCATCTTCAGCTTCACGGTGGATGGGATAACCATCTGCCATCTCGGAGATCTCGGACACGTCTTGAGCAAGAATGAGGTAGAAGCCATCGGAGACGTTGATCTCCTGATGATTCCCGTCGGGGGTTTCTATACCATAGACTCGAAGGTGGCATCCGAAGTCGTTGGCCGGCTTAATCCCTCAATCATCATACCAATGCACTTCAAAACGGGGAAATGCGAGTTTCCCATCACCCCAGTTGAGGAATTTACCAAGGGAAAGGCCAAGGTTACGGTGATGAACTCCAGCGAGATATCCCTCGACAAAGGCGAACTTCCGAAGGAGACGGAGATCATCGTTTTGCAACATGCCCTCTAAGGCGAGGCATAAGCCACCAAGAGGGGCGATGGAAACCCGGTCTCAAAAGCATGTGAAGCTCCCCGCCCACAGGGCGGAGCTTCCCGGAAATGAAATCTCATTTTTAATTGTGCCCCTTCACCCCGCCTACAAGGCGGGGCTTGCGAGGCACTTGCCGGCCGGGTATTTCTGAAATGGAAAAATACGAGCTCAGGCCGCTTCTGGACCAAGATCAAATCCGCCGGAGGGTTAAGGAGCTAGCCCAACAGATCTCACGGGATTATCGGGGGAAGGAAATCCTCTGTATCTGCATCCTCAAGGGGGCCTTTGTCTTTCTATCCGACCTCATGCGCCACATCGATGTGCCGGTCCAGGTTGACTTCGTTGGGTTGGAAAGCTACGGCTCTGAAATGGTTTCATCGGGCCAGATTCGGGTCACCCGGGAGAGCTCCATCCCCATCGAGGGAAAGGATGTGATCATCGTCGAGGATATCATTGATAGCGGCAGAACATTGAAGTTTTTGGTCGATGAGCTCCGCTCCAGAAAACCTCGATCTCTCAGGATTTGTTGCCTATTGGATAAAAAATCCCGCCGGCAAGTGGAATTCCATGCGGATTACGTGGGCTTCGATATCGAGGATCTCTTCGTTGTGGGCTATGGGCTTGATGTCAACGAACAGTTTCGGAACTTACCGAGCGTCCATTATGTGGTTGAGTAGAGGCCTTCTTATCTTCCTTATCCCCGTTATCGCCTTTTCCTGTACTCCTAAGGCGAAAACACCAGTCCACAAAAAACATCCCATTTCGGAGAAACTACCAAAACCAGTGGAAGGGGAAAAACCGAAAGAAGAACCTCGAGATGCCCTCCTCTTCAATATGGGGGAGCTCCTCTTTTCAAAAGAGGACTTCGCCAATGCGGGCCTTAAGTTTCGAGACCTCATCGAGCAATATCCAACCAGTCCATTGGCAAATGAAGCCAAGTACGAGCTCGGCATCTGCTACGCCAAAACAGGGCGATATGAGGACTCCCTGGCCATCCTCAGGGAAGCCCTACCCCTCTCCTTATCTCCGTTGAGGAAATCGATGATTTACTCCATCATGGCCGAGAATTACTCCGGACTTGAGGACTATTTCGAAGCCTTAAGATGGTACGCCAGGGCCATGGAGGACGCCGAAGAAGAGGCACAAAAGGGGGAAATCTGGCAAAAGATCCAGGAAATCCTCGACCATCGCCTCTCCCCCGCCCAGCTTCAGGAAGTCCAATTCATGTACGAGGGCACCTCCACTGCGGGCTATGCCACCTTCAAGATAGCTCAGATCTATTTCGACCAAGGAGATGTGGCGCGGAGCAAGAAGTTGATCTACCGGATCATGGAGGAGTTTGAGGAGCAACCTTATTACCCCCAAGTTAAGGCCTTCTTCGACCTCTTGAAAGAGGAGCTTATCCCGGAAAGGAATGTCATTGGTTGCATTCTCCCCTTAAGTGGCGAAAATCGTGTTTATGGAATTCGGTCGCTTCACGGAATTGAGCTGGCCATCCATGCCTTCGAACCGAACTACGGGGGCATGCCTATTAAGCTGGTAATCAAAGATTCAAAATCCAGCCCGGGCGAGGCAGAGACTGCGGTTGAAGAACTGGTCGATGAGGAAAGGGTTATAGCCATCATCGGCCCGCTCTTAAGCATCACCTCCGAGGCGGCTGCCAAAAGGGCCCAGGAATTGGAAGCACCCATCATTACCCTCACCCAAAGGGAGGACGTAGCCGAAATCGGTGACTTTGTCTTCCAAAATTGCCTCACCAATTCCCAGCAGATAAAGGCCCTCACCTCCTTCGCTATTGGTGAACTGGGGCTGGGTAGGTTTGCCATTATATACCCCCGGGACCTCTATGGAATTAAGCTGACCCACCTCTTCATCGATGAGGTCTTGAGGAGGGGAGGCGAAATTATGGGGGTCCAATCCTACGATAACGAACAAATGGATTTCGGGTGGCAAATCAAACGATTGGTGGGGCTTCAAGAGGGAAAAACCCAGAAAGGACGGAAAAGCGATTTCGAGCCCATCATTGAATTCGATGGCCTTTTTATTCCGGACTATTCCAACCGAATAGGGCTCGTTGCCCCCCAATTGGCCTACTATAACGTGATCGGGATAACGCTCCTTGGAACCAGTGCCTGGAATTCGCCGGAATTGGTCTCGGAGGGGGGTAAATACGTCGATGGATCGATATTCGTCGATGGTTTCTTCAGGGATAGTCCAAGTCCTCGCATAAAGAGATTTGCCCAGGAATTCAGTAATACATTTGATTCAGACTCCACTACCTTGGAGGCCCAAGCCTATGATGCTGTGGATCTCTGCGTTCAGGTATTGACGAATCAGGAGATTTACTCCCACCGCCAAATGAGAGATGGCCTCATGGGGGTGATGGGATTTGATGGCATATCAGGGCTGACCTCCTTTGACCTCGATGGCAAGCCCAATAAAATCCCTTTCATCCTGACGGTAAGAAAAGGGGAGATCCAACAAATCGAATAGGCCGATGGGACGGCTGGCCCCAAGGGATTTACCCCTACCTTGAAGAGTTATGATTGCTCGATCGCTTCATCCTTGGGATGTCAACTACCGGGAGGCCATCCGAATCCAGGAGAAGCTGAGGGCCACCATTTCCCTGACCAACTCCACCCGGAAAGTTAGCTCCATCGCCGGGGCCGATGTCTCCTATTCGAAGAGAGGCGACGAGGGAATCGGCGCGGTGGTTGTACTCAGTTACCCCGGCCTCGAGCCTATAGATGAAGCCTTTGCCAAGGGAAAGGTCTCCTTTCCCTATATCCCGGGGCTGCTGAGCTTCCGGGAAGCCCCCTTGTTAATCGAAGTTTTCCAAAGGCTTCAGCGCCCTCCCGATGTAGCCCTGTACGACGGCCAGGGAATAGCTCATCCCCGATCCTTAGGATTGGCTTCCCATATGGGCTTGCTCCTGGACTTGCCTTCGATCGGGTGTGCTAAGCAAAAATTGGTGGGGGATTTTGGGGAAGTGGGGCCTCAACCGGCAAGTACTACCCCTTTGAAATTGGGGGGTAAGATCATCGGAGCCGTAATCCGGACCAAAAGGGGGGTTAAACCGGTCTTCGTGTCTCCAGGCCATCGCATCGACTTAGAAACCAGTATACAGCTGGTTTTGAAAACGTGCAGGGGGTTCAGGCTCCCAGAACCTCTCCGCCGGGCTCACCTTATGGTAAAGAGAATCCGATCCCAGGGAAGGACTTCACCCACGGAAAAATGAGGTAGGGATATGGGAAAGAGGGGAAAAATCCCGGTATTGATTCGGCACTGGATCGAACACAATGAATCCCATGGTGAGGAATATCGGAGATGGGCGGACATCGCCCGCGAAGAAGGCTTAGAAGGGGTAGGGACCCTCATCCTTGAAGCGGCGGATCGCATTCAATCCGCCAACGAGAAGCTGAAGGAGGCATTAGAGCAGCTTTGAAATCGCCTCAACCTCCCCTTCCCCTTTTCCTGAGATAGGCCTCCAGGCGATCCATGCCCTCCGCGATATTTTCCATGGAGCGGGCATAGGAAAAACGGAGAAATCCCTCGGCGTTTGTGCCGAAATCGATCCCAGGGGCCACCCCCACCTTGGCCTCCTCGAGGATATCGAAGGCGAGACGATAGGAATCATCGGAAAAACGCTTCGCATTGGCCAGGATGTAGAAGGCCCCGGTAGGTTCAACCATGATACGAAAGCCCAACTTCCTCAGTCGCCTGATCATGAATTTTCTCCGCTGATCGTAGGTCTCCCTCATTCTCCTGACTTCTTCATCGGCCTCATAGAGGGCGGAGATGGCCGCCAACTGGACGAAGGAATTGGCCGAGATGAACAGGTTCTGTTGAATCCTCTGCATGGGGCGAATAAATTCCTTGGGGGCGATGAGATAGCCCAACCTCCATCCCGTCATGGCGTACAATTTCGAAAATCCGTTGATGACGAAGGCATTTTCCGTATATTCGAGGATGGAATGGGCTTCCCCCTCGTAGACCAACCCTTGGTATATCTCATCGGAAATAATTATGGGGGAGAATCGCGCTATCTCCTCCATTCTCTCGCCCGAAAGTACATTTCCCGTGGGGTTGGACGGGGAATTGATGAGGATGCCTTTGGTCCTAGGGCCAATCTTGGGGGAGATCATTTCGGGGATGTACTGAAACCCTTCCTCCTCCAACACATCCACGAAAACGGGCACTCCATCTACGTACTTAATGATATTGGGATAACAGGGGTAATAGGGATTGGGCAATATGAGCTCATCTCCTTCTTCCAAGAGCGTCGAGAAGAGCAAGAGCATGGCCGTGGATGTCCCCGATGCGATGAGAATCCGATCTGGTGTTACTTGAACCCCGTATGTTTTCTCGTAATCCGCGGAAATGGCCTCCCTCAACTCGAGTAAACCCAGGCTGTGGGTATAATGGGTTTTCCCATCACAGAGGGCCTTGAAACAGGCCTCCTTAATGCATTGAGGGGTATCGAAATCGGGCTCTCCTATCTCCAAGTGGATCACATGCTCGCCCTTCTGTTCCAATTCCAGGGCCTTCTCCATGACATCCATGACGATAAAAGGAGGAATTTCTAAGGCTTTATTGGAAATCATCACAGTGCTCAACCCCCTGGAATCCTACCTTCCTTTCGAGGTCTCGTAGGTCGATACCAGGAAAGTCGCATCCAGGTATTTGGGGTTATCATGCCTCTTTTTCAAATGGAGCCTTTTGATTCGAAGAAAAGCTTCGCTATTCTCAATGCGAAACAGATAATCCACCAGCTGTCTGGTGGTGATGTTCTCCAGCTTAACCGCCACCGAGGACTCCTTATAATGCTCACCGATGGGGGTGCTCTGGGGTTTCATAGAGGCGATGTTGCCCTTAATGAGTGTTTTGGCGGCCAAACTCTCCAAATGGGAAAAAAGTGGGAAGTTCTTTCCCCTCTTCCGCGCCTTCCCCTTCAATTGCTCCATCCTCTCCCTTATCTCGATATATTCCTGGCTGAGGGTGGAAATCTTCTTCAGTTCCTTGGTCTTTTGGTCAATCCTCCGATCCAATAACTCCATCTTCTTCATATAGGGGGTTACGATAAGGGTATATGCGAGGATCATCGCCACCAAGAAGGCCCCTAAACCCAGGACTATCTTCTCCCTAAAGGCCAGCCTCATCTCGGTTTCTCCTCACCCATGGAGATTGAGAATTTGAATTCCACCTTATCCCCTTTTGTCCCGACCTTAGCATGGGTAAGGGCTACTCGTTCGAACCCCGTGAATGTTTGAAGCCCCGCCTTAATCTTGTCAACGGATTCAAAGGAATTGGTCTCCCCCGTTATTGCAACCCTCCCCTTATTGATGGCGAGGTCCCTAATGTCCACCGAAACATCCTCTGGGATTTGAAGGGTAATCTCCCGCATCAGGTCCAGTACGGACATCCCCGCCACCCCTGCCTCCGAGAAGAGCAGGGGTTCCCTTTTGAGCTCCTCAACCTTGACCCTCATCTGCTGGACTTCGTTCACGATATGCTTGATCTCGGGAAGGGTACTGGTGAAAACCTTCCTAATTTGGCTATTTAAATCCTCGTAATGTCTCTGTTTCATGTCGAGTTTGAGGTAGAAATCGAAAGAGACCAACAGAAGGAGGGTAAGCAAACATATTCCGGCACAGATGATTTTCCCCTTGATCTCTTTTACTTCGCTTCGAAATGCAAACTCATCCCTTCGGAAATTGGCCTGGGAAAAACTCCCACTTCCCACGCCCCTCAAACCCAAGCCTAACCCAGGGGGGATGAGGCCGGCTGGAACAGGTTTCACGGTCAATTTGTTAAAGGGAGCTTCCAAGACGTTCAATGGCTTGGCCTCCACCTTCAGTTCCCGTGAAAGGTATGGTATCAGGTTCCGTAAGGAACTGGTTCCCCCACAGAGAAAAATACGACTGACCCTCTCATGATGGTCTGCCTCGAAGGAATGAAAGGTCTGTTTCATCTCCCTGACCAGAGGGGATACGGCCGATTCGATACATTTCGAAAACCGCCTCTCCTCTTCGGACTTCCCCTGGTCCTCCAAGATAATCCCATGGAGAATTTTGCCTTGCTCCGCCTCATCATGGGAAAGTTCAAACTCCCGCTGGATAGCCCCGGTGATTGCCTCCCCCCCAATGGGAAGGCTCCGGATCATGCATAAATGACCACTGTTTACAATACATATTGAAGTCTTTGACGCCCCTATATCGGCGAGGGAAAACGCACCCTCTATGCCCCGGAGGATGAGGCTGGCGACGCTATACAGGGAAAGGACATCCACGTCCACTATCTTCGGTGAAATTTTTGCCCTTTCAAGGGTTTCAAGGTGATCCCTCAGCACATCCTTCTTAACGAGAAGGGCGAGGACTTGGGCCCCTCCTTCTTCGTCCTTCACAACATGGTATGATACGACCATCTCCTCGATGTTAAAGGGAGTGTATCCCTCTACTTCGAAGGGAATCACCTTGTCCATCTTCTTCCGATCGGCAAAGGGAAGCTTGATGATGCGAGCAGATATCTGATGCCCTGGAAGGGAGGTGATCACGGTATCTCCCCCGATGCGCCCCTCACCAAAAAGCTCGGCGAGAGCTTGAGCAACCGCATCTGACGGAGCTATCCCTTCTTCCCGTGGAATCTCCCTCTCGTGGAAACCGATAAGTTCGAACCCCCGGAAGGTCCTCCGAAGCTGGACGGCCTTAATAGAATGACTTCCGATGTCCAATCCGATGATCTTCTGGGGCATCTGGTTCCCTTCCCCTTTTTTAGTAACCCCTCAAGGCGAAAACAGCTCGATCCTCTCCCCCTTGGCCGCCTTCAAGGCCTCTCCGGCACTATCCCCCATGAGGGAAATTTCCAACAGGTCAAAACTATCGAAGATGGCCATGAGCTCTCCCTTTTTTGCCTCGACATAGGCGGCCTTGAGGCCCGATATCCGTCTGCCCTTTATGTGGATTTGAAGGACCCCTTGGCCAGCCAAGGGTTCGAGAAGGCGGCGGGGTAGATTGGTAATCAAGTTACCGAACCGATCGATGTGGATCACCTCCCCCATTAACCCTTTGTCGGTGACCCTCGGCTCCGGAATATCTATCTCGGACCACTGATCCAGTCTCACCCCGAATTCTTCGGGCTTTCGTCCCACCGAAAGGTGGGCAGCGATGGGTGCGAAGATATCCCGGCCGTGAAAGGTTTGGCTAATGGGTTTCCGAAAAAAATCGCGGGTGCGGATACCCACGACCTGCTTAACCTCTTCTTCTCGGTAGATCCAGGTGAATAGCCCGTTATCTGGACCCACAAAATAGTATCCCTCGGTCTCCACCACGAGGGCCTCCCTGTGGGCCCCCACCTCGGGGTCAACGACACCCAGATGAATAGATCCACGGGGGAAGGAGCGATAGGTATTCCCCAAAACAAAAGCCCCTTCAAATACCCCCTGGGGCGGGATTTCATGGGTGATATCCACTAAGGTGCATTGGGGATTGATACCCAATATCACCCCTTTCATCGTCCCGACATAACCATCCTTCGTGCCGAAGTCGGTCATCAAGGTAATGATTCTCTCCAAGGTGGCCCCCGACTCAGGAAAATAGATCTCTCAGGCTGGTCCCGAAGGGCTCTTGCGCGACTCCCCGTTCGGTAATGATGGCTGTAACGTATTCGTGGGGCGTCACATCGAAGGCGGGATTCAATACCCTCACCCCCTCCGGCGCGATCTGCCTGTCGAAAGGATGAGTTACCTCTCGGCTATCGCGTTCCTCAATGGGAATCTCATCGCCTATGGCGAGGGAGAGGTCAAATGTGGAAAGGGGTGCGGCTACATAGAAGGGAATCCCATGGGTCTTGGCTAGCAGGGCAATGGAATAGGTTCCGATTTTATTGGCCACGTCGCCGTTGGCAGATATGCGGTCCGCTCCCACAATCACCAGATGGATCAACCCCTTGCTCATCAGGTACCCCGACATGCCATCGATGACAAGGGTTACGGGAATCCCCTCCTTATCCAGTTCCCATGCCGTCAACCTGGCCCCCTGAAGTTGAGGTCGGGTTTCGCAGACATATACCTCCAGATCTTTTCCCTCCTCATGGGCAGCCCTTATAACACCCAAGGCGGTTCCATAACCGGCTGTAGCCAAGGCTCCGGCATTGCAATGGGTCAAAATAGCGCTCCCGTTTCGGATATATCGCTTCCCATTATGACCCATTCGACGATTGACCTCGATATCCGCTTCCCTTATCGCCATGGCCTCCGATTTCAGAGAGCGCCTCAATTCATCCAATCCCTCCCCTTCGTGCCTGCGCACAACCTCTTTCATTCTTTGGACGGCCCAGCAGAGGTTGGCCGCGGTCGGACGTGTTTCCATCATCATATGGCAAATCCTTTCGAACTCCTCCTTGAATCGGCCGGTGTTTTTGACCCGCAGCCTCATCGCCCCCAAGGCGATCCCCATGGCAGCCGCTACGCCAATGGCCGGGGCCCCCCGGATGGTCATATTTCTGATGGCCTCGGCCACTCCCTCAGGTCTCTCACACTCCACATAAGCTTCTTCCGTCGGGAGCCTCCGCTGGTCCAGCATTACGACCTTGCCATTTCTCCATGTAACCGTCTCATATTTCATGGGAAAACCCTGAAAAAAGGATAACCCATTACCCCTTCGATAGGCTCTTCCTCATTAGCTCATTTACCAATTTCGGATTTGCCTTTCCCTTAGTCGCCTTCATCACCTGTCCCACGAAGAAGCCAAAGAGTTGCTCCTTGCCCTTTTGATAATCCTCAACCAATTTCGGGTTCCCTTCCAAAACCCCTCGGATAATCCCTTGGATCTCATCCACATCGGTAAGCTGAATCAGCCCCTTCTCGTGAACGATTTCCTCGGGGCCTCTTCCACTCCGGTACATCTCCTCGAAGACCGTCTTGGCGATCTTCCCGCTGATAACCCCATCGGTGATCATCTTCAACATGGAGGCCAGATTCTTGGGGGGAACCGGACATTTCTCGATCTCCCGATCGTCCTTATTGAGTTCCCTCAGCAAATCCCCCATGATCC
>JAUWDQ010000147.1 GCA_030608745.1 Pseudomonadota bacterium
TTCTTCCCTAAAGCTTAGGTTGTTCCACCAATAATACACAACATTTTCCCTTTGTCAAGAAAAAAATGAAAAAAAATGAAAAAAGATGGTGGGGGAATGATGCATATGCACGTTACGGATAGCATCTTTGACGGCTTCGTAAAAAGTCCATCTGCTGCGTTCCGCTTCATCCTTCGTCACTGCAGCGTACTTCTATGTACGCCTCATTCCTCAGGATTTGCGCGCCTTGCATCTGGATCTTTTTTCTTTGCCGTCTGATTCCGACTTTTTACAATTACGTCATCTTTGACTCAAGAAAGGGGGTACAACCGGGATAAGCACGAGTTCCCAAAGGAAGCAAGGCAATCATTCGAGGGTAATCCATCTTTCGCCAGACGGATATCCACGAGGGCTCGCGGGAATGGTGAAATTCCACGGATGTTCCCCACCTCCAGATGATCACCGGCACCAAGGTCAGGACAACCGATCCTGCAATCCTCGACGATCTCCTTGGGAATCATCTTCGGGGCTCTAGTCAACGAGGGCGGGTATGAGAATGACATCCTCCCGGGCTCAGGGCTGACTCTTGAGCCGGGTTTGGAGGCCATGCGCCAGGGAGGCGAGGACCGGTGTCACAACTAGGGTTAGCAGGGTTGCCACACCCAGACCGAAGATAACAGCGACCGCCATAGGGCCCCACCACTGGGAGGATTCGCCCCCAATGTTCCAGGCCAAATTCCGAAAATCGAAGCTGACCCCCGTAGCCATGGGAAGAAGTCCGAAAATCGTGGTGATGGCCGTCAACATGACCGGTCGGAACCGGGTAAGCCCGGTCTTCACCAGGGCTTCCCGGCAGGAAAGCCCCTTTTGCAGGAGCTGATTGTAGTAGTCGATCAGGACAATGGTGTTATTCACCACCACCCCAGCAAGGCTGATGACCCCGACACCCGTCATAATGATGCCAAAAGCCGTGCCGGTAACCAGGAGGCCAAAGAAGACCCCGATCAACGACAGCAGAACCGAGGTCAGGATGATGAAAGGGGTCGTGAAAGAGTTGAACTGGGTAATGAGGATCAGGAAGATGAGAAAGATAGCTGCCATGAACGCCTTGCTCAGGAATGACTGGGCCTTTGCCTGTTCTTGCTGCTCCCCGGTAAACCGGTAGGTGTAGCCGCGGGGCCAGTGGAAATTGGCCAGGCGAGCCTTGATATCCCGAATGATGTCATTAGCCAGACGCCCAGAAGCATCCCCGGAAACGGTAACCACCCGCTTCTGGTCCAGGCGCATGATAGCACCTACACCGCTCGACAGGGAGAGATCGGCTACACTGGTCAGGGGAATGGGGTCACCACGGGGACCTGAGATGGTGATGCGCTTAAGGCTTTCCATGGAACGCCGATCTCTTTCCGGGAGCCGGGCTAGGATATCATACTCGTCCTTGCCTTGGCGGAAGACCCCAACCTTGATACCGTTGACGGCCGCCTTGACCGTGTAGGCGATGATAAAGGTATCGAGACCGAGAAGAGCAGCCTTCTCTTTGTCCACCCGAACCCTGATCTCCGGCTTTCCCTTGACAAAGTTGTCCTTTAAATCGACCAGGCCGGGGATATCAACGATCTCCCTTCTAACGCGGGCCGCAAGATCACCCAGGACCATGAGATCTTTTCCCGATATCTCTATGTTCACCGGGGGCCCAGTGGGTGGGCCTTCCTCTTCTTTTTCCACCTGAACCTCAGCCCCCTTGATGGTCGCGAGAACCCTGCGCCGAATCTCCTTGACAATACCTGAGGAAGGACGAGAACGGTCGTGAAAGTCTTTAAAGTCCAGGGCAACGCGGTTGAGGTGCGTCCCGGTTCCGCCCCGGGAAAAGGGATCGCCACCTATGGAGCCAATGTTGGCAATGACATAGCGTATGTCTTCATACTCCGAGGCGATCTTTTCCGCCTGGGCCACCAGCCTATCTGAGGCATTGAGATTGGTTCCCTCCGGGGCCTTGATATACACGTAGGCACGTCGTGGCTCGACGTCAGGAAAGAACTCCGTGCCCTTACCGAAGAGGCGAAAGGCGGTAATCGAACCCACCAGGAGAGCGAAGGCAATCAAGATCACGATCAGGCGGTGGTCCAGCGCCCAGATAAGAAGCCTGAGATAGACGCGCTTGACCAGCGGCAGTCGGCTTGGATTGTCGCCTTTTGGCCCCTCGGACGGAACCGACTGGTAACGGGCCGACAGGACGGGATTGATGACCAGGGCTACGAAGAGAGAGGAGCTCAGGGCAAATATCAGGGTCAGGGGGAGGAAGTGCATGAACTCGCCCATAATGCCCGGCCAGAAGAGCACAGGGAAAAAAGCTCCCAGGGTGGTCAGGGTTGACGTAATAACCGGCCAGGCCACCTCGTTGGTCGCGGCCCGGGCGGCTGCAACTCGGGGTTCACCCTCCTGCATGTGACGGTAGATGTTCTCCACAATAACGATGCCGTTGTCTACCAGCATGCCCAGAGCCAGGATCAGGGAAAAGAGGACAACCATGTTCAGGGTAATGTCTGCCCCGGTCAGGAACAGAAAGGTCATCAACATGGAGTAAGGGATGGCCAGGGAGACGAAGACGGCCGAGCGTCCGCCGATGAAGATGAAGATAACGGTCAGAACCAGGATCAGACCTGAGATAATGTTGTTCTCGAGATCGGCCACCAGGAGATTGACATCCTCGGACATGTCCGAGGTCAGATCAATCTTCAGAGCCGGGGGCAACACGGGGCGCATCTCGTCGACGGCCCGCTTGACTTCATCGACCACCTCGAGAATGTTTTCACCACTTCGCTTCAGCACGGCGAGGGTTACGCTCTGCTGCCCGTTAATCCGGCTCCGGGTAAGGGGATCTTTGTAACTATCCCGGATAAAGGCCAGATCCCTCAGATACACCGGTTTCCCCTGATTGACGAAAGCAACAATGGAAAAGATCTCCGATGGATGTTTGAAATCCTCGGGTACACGGACCAAGTACTTGGTTGGGCCGATGTCGATACTGCCGCTGGGCATGTTAACATTACTGCGTTCAACTGCAGTGATCAGACTGGAGAATGGAACGTTGTAAGCCGCAACTCGGTCCAGGTCAAACTCGACATGAATCTCCCGCTCCAAACCACCGGTAATCCTGGCCTCGAGAACTCCCTGGACGGACTCGATACGGTCCTGGAGTTCATCCGCGAAGGTCTTGAGGCGGCGCAGGCTGAACGGCCCGGACAGGACAACCCGGATGACGGGAAGGTCTGAGAAGTTAACCTCCTTGATGACCGGGTCATCGGGGAGATCAGCAGGAAGGTCGCCCTCGGCCTGGTCGACTTTGTCCCTGACCTTCTGGAGCGCATCATCGATATCTACCTTGGGCAGGAATTTGACGGCCACGGTGGAGAGGCCCTCCTCCGAGGTGGAACGGATCTCCTCAACGTCCGAGAGGCCCTTGAGCTTTCGTTCAATGGGAATGGTAATTAACTTCTCCATGTCCGCAGGAGCCACACCCTCGTATGTCGTGGTCACAAAGACATAGGGAATGGTGATGTCCGGGTATGACTCTCGCGGCAAGGTCACGTAGCAGTAAAGTCCGGCGATAACGATGAAGATCATGAGCGCCAGGACCGTGGATTGACGTTTGAGAGCGACCTGATTGACGATCATTGAACCTGGACCTGCATCCCTTCCTCGACCTCTGTCTGGCCGTTCACAATGACGTGGTCACCGATCTCCAACCCCTCAGTGATCTGGATCCGGTCTCCCTCAATGATACCAATGGAGACGGTTCGGGCGTAGGCTATGCCATCGTTTTCCACGAAGATTATGCGCTCGCCGCCCTTATCCACTAAGGCAAATAGGGGGACAACCAAGGCATCGGGGATAATCCTGCGCAAAAAGGCAACCCGGGCGATCATGCCCGGCCGAATTTCGCGATCCGGGTTGCGGATCAAAACCCTGACTCGAAAGGTCTTGGTGGCCGGGTCGGCCTTGTAGGCCACGAAGTCAATCCTCCCGGGCAGCCGGCGGCCCGGGAAAGCGTCAACCGTAACCATGGCTTTCTGCCCAACGCGAAGGTACCGTACATCGAGCTCGGGAACGTTGACGTTAATCTTAATTTTGTCCACGTTGACCAGGTCCGCAACGGGATCGCCCCTGTCCACGAACTCACCGACATCGACATGGAGGTGGTTGACCAAGCCGTTGATGGGCGAGTGTAGGAATCCTCGTTCGTACTTGATTTTGGCTCTGCGCAGGTTGCTCAGAGCAAGGGTTCGCTTGTTCAGACTGCGATCCAACTCCTCCTTCGCGATGACGTTGCGTTCAGAGAGGAGTTTGCGACGCTGATAGAGCTTATCGGTCAATTCGAAGGAAGCCTCAGCATGATCTAAAGCGGCTTTGAGGGCTGAGACTTCAATGGTGGCTATGAGCTGACCTTCCTTAACTGCCTGACCCTCCCTTGGATCTATCCGTTCCACGATACCGTCTATTTCCGAGGCCAAACGGACGTCGTGCCAGGCCTCGGTTTCGCCTGGAAGGAGAAGCGCGTCCTTGATAGGAGTCGGCTTAATCGTAATCACGGACACCTTAACGGGCTTGGCTCGGGACTGGTCGTTCTTCGTCTCGACCTTACCCTCCGAGGGGCCACAGCCGGCTACGGAGACCAGGGTGAGAAGAACCGCCAACAGAGCGGATGAACTGTGCAGATTGGGTTTCATCTGTTCCTTCCCTCTTCGTGCATCCGATTCAAAAGGTTAGTCTGAAGGAGGGGATTACCTCCTGTACGATCCCCCCTAGGTTTTTAGCCCGTCCAAGAAGATCCTCACGAGGGTCTCCACAACTTCCTCAGCCGAGAACGGGAGCGGTGGTCCGCTTATGGATGCTTCTTGGTCAGCAAGATACATATTTGCCGTCTCAATGAAGAGTTGGGCAGCAATCTGGGCGTTAACCTTCTTAAACGCCCCATCTTCGATCCTCTGCTGTATATAGGGAGCCAAGAGCTGAGGCAGAGGTGGCCCCGCCTCTCCCCCGTGATGGAATATCTCACCGAAGCGGGGACCCTCAAGGGCGCTGAAAATACCAAGCCGGACGATCCTGCGATCTTGCAGGCCGTGCTTTATGACGTGCAGGGCAAACGTTCTGAAGACCCCAACATCATCTTTTTCCGCCATCTTCTCCTCGACCTCCGGCGGTACCGGGTACTGGCTGAAGAGCTCCGTTAACGCCGCGCGGTAGAGGTCCTCCTTGGTCTTGAAGTGCTGGAAGATAAGGGTTTCGCTCACGCCAGCTAGCTCAGCGATCTCCCTCGTTCTGGTACCACTGAAGCCTTTCTCAGCAAAGAGCGTGAGGGCGGCATTTATTATCTGTTTCCGCCTTTCTTCACCGCTCAGGCGCTCGTTTTTCTTGGTCGCTTTTCCCATGCCGTTTATTCAACTTAGTAAGTAATTACTTACATTATAATAATCATCTTCTCTTTTTTCAAGAGGCTAAGAAGCAATCCCTCATGATCTTGATGTATAATTTAATAAGAGGATCATTTGCATAGAAAAGGAGGATACGATGAAAGCCATTGTAAAAATTGTTCTTATCCTCACCCTCATGGCCCTTCTCTTCGTGATGGTCCGTTGCACGAGCATGGCGGAAAGGCAGACTGAGCCAGCAGGGAGCCCTCCTGTCATCACACACTCCTTTGCCGCCGAAAAATTATCCCACGGCGACATTTGGAAGATCTACGTGAAAGCTAACGACCCGGATGGAGATATGCGGAGAATTGTATACAGCATCAGCAAGGGGGGGGTCTGGGCATGGCTCCAGATCTTTCGTCATCAAGAAGGCCAACCGGGCAGGGCTGTTCGGATATCTCGATTGTTTCTTCAGTTCCCCAGCTACCGCGGTGGCCGAATGGACGGAGCTTACGCTGACCTTGTACATTCGGGATAAGCGTGGAAACGCCAGTGATAAAGTTGTCTTCCCCCTGGCTCTCACCCGAGGGATCAAACAAGAACCGCCGCCCCCTCCCTTCGATAAAGGAGGGTTGAAAGGCTTAGGAGTATTCTGGGTTAAGCTCTTTCTTCCTCTTGGAGATTGATGAATGAGGAAGGGGGTTGTGGGGAGAATAAGGATTTGTCCTTGCCGCCGCTGGACTGGTTGGACTTTATAAGGTCCTTGTTCCGACAGATGGCTCGGATCATGCGAGAAAGGCCATTGAGTTTGCTGGAAAAAATAACGTTGATATGATAATTATGGGAATCCTTGGTGCAGGCAAGGTAGAAATGTTCATGCTCGGAAGCGTCTCCCATAAAGCCCGCCATATAGCTGACTATACCTGCGTAACGGTAAAAAATTCCCTCATCCCTAAAAGATCCGTCCCAGGGCGAACATGAAAGATTAGGGGTCGCATCTTAAGGGCTTGTTGCCCAAACCCCCTTTCGCTCTCTGAAAAGAATTTTGACCACTCTAAAGTTCGCTTCACTGCAAACCTAAAACTCGCCTTTTGGGCTCAAACATTAGGTTTGCGGCCGTTCCGGTTCACTAAGAATGGTTACCAAAAATTCTTTAATGTTGACGGCTTCGTAAAAAGTCCATCTGCCGTTCGACATGCTCACGGCCCTGAGCAAAGCCGAAGGGCTGCGTTCCGCTGCATCC
>JAUWDQ010000152.1 GCA_030608745.1 Pseudomonadota bacterium
GCCAGAGTCCTGAGATAAGAGGAAAAACCCCTTGATAAAAGTTCTTCATTAATATATCTACTACGCTAGACAGGAGCCTGAAGGTTATCGGGCTCTTGAGCAAGGCCTTCACGGAAAGATACGCGCTCTTGTTTTAGTCAATGGAGGGACTGAATGAAGGAGATTCGCATTCATGGAAGAGGAGGGCAGGGCTCTCTTGTGCTTGCACAATTCATGGCCATTGCGGCCTTGGAGGACGGGAAGTACGGCCAGGCCTTTCCATTTCTGGGCGGTGGAGGAGAGAGGCGGGGGAAGCCCATCATGGCCTTCTGTCCGCAACCTCTTGATCCACCATTGTTGCGATCTCCACGAGGTGATCGATAATGGCGTCTTCGAGGGCGAAGAAGTTGGTGGATGAGGCGATATTGAGGAGATGGCCCCCTGGGACCTCTTCCATCACCTCGACGACGGAGACCGTATTCTCAATTTCCCGCTCCAATCCTCGGAGGAGGGTTATGCCTTGATTTTCCAGGATTCCCCTGAGACTCCTTTTCGTTCGGTTGATCTCGAAGAAACCGCCTATGATGAGAAGTAGGATGATGAGGCAACAGATGAGGGCGAGATAGGTGGGACTGAGAGATAATCGGTATGATTTGGCCTTCGGTTTCCCTGCCATCCTTTGGTCTGCCTGGGGGTTTACCGATACATCATGCCCATTCCATGCCGATGACCCCTCCTCGGTCCAAGGCCCATCTTATACCTGGAAATCCAAAGCTTGAATTGCCGCGGGGTGAGGACCTCCCTCACCATGAGCTGGTAATCCATAACCTTTTCCTGGATTTGGGTCTCCAGTGTCAAGGCCTCTTCCTGCTTTGCCCTGATATCGTCGGTATTCGATGTTGGGTCTGAAATGAGTCTCCTGAGCTCATACCGTTTATTGAGGAAGTCATTTCTCAAGGGGGTGAGGTCGTTCAGATAGCTGCGCTGGATCGATCTCAGTATTTCCATCTGTTCGGCCGTCAGTTGAAGGTCGTCGGGGAGCCAACACGGAGGATGGCCTTGCCCACTCCCCATTCCCCTTTGAACAGGCCATTGGGCCCCTGCAAGGGGTACTCGAAGGATGAGAAGAAATACGAAGAGGACTATGAAAAAACGGGTCTTCATCATTTATCACCTAACCCTTGATTACCCTAACTGAAGGGAAAAATCAAGACAGTGGGGCCGGGCCCACTCCTTTTGGACCCAACCCCATCCAATCATTCCGGGCTACCAGCACGGCCCTCGGCCGTAACCTCTCATGGTACCGGGCCCGTGCCCCCCCATATGTCCTTTTCGGTGATGGGGACCGGAGCCCATACCGTAACCAGGACCCCTTGGTCCCTGGCCAATCCCTTCCTCGGGAAGCAGATCCCGAATGGCCAGTTTGTGCTCCAGGGCCTTTTCCTGAATTCGACTCTGCAGCTCAAAGAGCTCTTTCTGCTTGGCCTTGATCTTTTCAGGATCGGCCTTGGGATCTATCCAAAGGCTCCGTAACTCGAGCCTTTTCTGGGAAAGCTCCCTGCGAAGTTCGGCCGTATCCTGGTAGAACTTTTGCTCCTGGGCTTCGAGCTTCTCCCTCTGTTCCGGCGAGAGATTCGAATATGGGTCTCCGCCGCCATATCCACGGTGCCCATACCCCCTTCCGCCCCAAGGCCCATGGGCAAATGCCCAGCCGCCGACCAGGACAATTGCCAGGACGATTCCAATAACTGTAAGCGTATTTTTCGTCTTTCTCATGGTTGTTACCTCCTCCTGTTGAAATGTGTTATTTGCCCTCCTAAAGAGCAAGGGGTGTGCCAAGAGGTGAAAATATATGGAAGCTACTAATATCATTGAATTATTTAATTTATCGGATTTTGACCGTCCCTCTATTCGGCCCTTTCTTTTCGACGAAATGGTCGAGGGGACGGGACGAGTTCCGATGTTTCCTTTGTTATTTTAATGGGTTATAAAAGGTCGACGAAGTTGGAGCTATTTCGACAATTTTGTCGAGACTGATGTCTCATTTCTGTAGAAAACTGAAAAAAGAAGGTCTGAGCCCGAATTCGCCCGCACTGCAACATCAGACAGACTTCTTCCTGACCGCAACACTGCAGAACTGCAACACCGCAGCACCGTAACGTGTTTAAGTTTTGTATTGGAGCTGATAGAGCTTGTGGTAGAACCCCTTTTGGGCCATCAAATGGGCATGGGTTCCAATCTCCCGTATGCTCCCCTTATGCATGACGACGATCCTATCCGCCCGTTGGATGGTGGAAAGTCGGTGGGCGATGATGATAGAGGTTCGGCCTCCCATGAGTTTCTTTAAGGCATCCTGGATGAGCCTCTCCGTCTCCGTATCAACGTTGGAGGTGGCCTCATCGAGGATCAAGATGGTGGGGCTTATGGCTAAGGCCCGGGCAAAGGCCAAAAGTTGTCGCTCACCCGCCGAGAGGGTAGATCCCCCTTCCTTCACATCCTCCTCCAATCCCTTGGGGAATTTTCGGATGAAACGATCGGCATTCACATACCGGGTGATCCTTTCGATTTCGTCTTGGGAAAGGCCCTCATTTCCCAACTGGATGTTGGACCGGATATCCCCCGCGAAGAGAAAGACGTCCTGCAGCACCAACCCGATCTGGGATCTGAGAAAGGATATTTCTAATTCCCTGATGTCAACCCCATCGATTAAAATTTGACCCACCTGGGGATCGTAGAAGCGTTCCAGGAGGCTGATGATGGAGGTTTTTCCCGCTCCCGTGGCTCCGACAATGGCCACTGTTTCCCCCTCTCCAACGCTGAAGGAGATGTCCCTTAAGACCTCTTCATCACCTGTGTAGGAGAATGTGATATTTCTGAACTCGATATTTCCCCTGATCCCAGCCAGGGATTTTGGAGCCGAGGGTTCCGGGATCATCTCTCGATTGTCCAAAACGTCAAAGATCCGTTCCGTTGATGCCATAGCGGACTGCATGATGTTATACTTCTCCGATATATCCCTTATGGGCTGAAAGAACATCCTCAGATAGGAAAGGAAGGCTACCAGGGTTCCCAGGCTCAAGGTATTCGAGATGACCTTCCCCCCGCCATACCAGATGAGGAGGGCAATGGCGACGGTCCCGACGACTTCTATGATGGGAACGAAGAGGGCGAATACAACGATTTGCCTCATGTTGGCAAGGTAGTTCTCGTGGTTGAGAACCTTGAACTTCCTGTAGTTTTCCCTCTCGCGGTTGAAGATCTGGACTACCTTTATCCCCGAGAAGTCTTCCTGAAGTGTGGCATTGATTTTAGCGATTGTGAGCCGAACCTCCCTGAATGCATCCCGGGCCTTACTGCTGAAGTAGAGGGTAACATAGAAGATGAGAGGCAGCAGGCTAAAACAGACCAGCGCCAGTTCCCAATTGATCTTGAGTAACAACACAATGATGCCGGCCAGCAGAAATATATCCTTAAAGAGATGGGTGAATACCGTGGTAAACATTTCATGTAAGTTTTGAACATCGTTGGTGGCCCGAGTTACCAACCTTCCAACAGGAGTACGATCAAAGAAGGAAAGGGATAGCCGCTGAATATGGCCAAAGACCCGGATCCTCAAATTGTGCATCACCCTCTGTCCGGTGTATTCCATGGCATAGACATGGACGAAATTAAATCCGAAGCTCAATATGAGAATGAGCAAGAAGAAGGCTGAAACAACCGCTACTCCTCGCACATCCCCTCTTCTCAACCTGAGGATATCCCCTCGGCTCAATCCCTTCATGTCCCGGTACGATATGAAATAGTATTCCCCGCTCTGTGTGAAGGAGGACCGATATTGCTCGACCACCCTTTTTTCCCCTTCTCCCCTCGGACGGAAGGGATAAAACCACTCTTCGCGGATAAGGTCTGCCTTTTGGAAGGATGCCAGATCTCGGGGTTCGATCTCCTTTAGATCGGATGCTCGAATGAAAAAGGTCTTCGGATCAGCCGATGGGAAGAGGAGGGTGCTGTATCGATCCAAAAGCATCTTCTGGATGGGTGAGCTGCGGGAGCTCAATGTGACTTTACGGGCGGACACAACGATGTAGTCGTCGATGGCCACTTTTATCAGATAGGGGAAAAGCAGCTCGAACCCTGTGACAAAGAGGATCAAAACGATGGATACGCCGATGATAAACCGGTAGGGTTTCGCGTAGGTAAAAAGCCGCCGCATCAAACTGATGTCGTAAGGCTTTCCCAAATGATCTCCTTCGAAATACCCGTAATCAACGCGCATGAAGGCTCACCCTTCTGTTTTCCCGATCCAATTCCTCCTCGATCTGTTGTCTCCGGTAGATCTTGGCATAGACCCCGCCCATGGAGAGGAGGCGCTGGTGGTCCCCCATCTCCATGATCTCCCCGTCATCGAGGACGATGATCTTATCAGCTTCCTTTATGGATGAGAGTCGATGGGAGACGACGATGCGGGTTTTCCCACCTAAGATTTCGCCGAGCCCATTCCAAATCCTCTCCTCTGTTTGAGTATCCACAGAGGAGAGGGCATCGTCTAAAATCATAATTTGTGGGTTCAAGAGAATGGCCCGAGCGATGGCGATACGCTGCTTTTGCCCGCCGGAAAGAGTTATACCCTTCTCCCCAATCAACGTTTCAATGCCCATGGGAAAGGTCCTGATTTCCTCATCAATCTGGGCAATTCTAGCGGCATTCACGACCTCCTCCTCCGATGCCTTGGGGTTTCTAAAGACAATATTTTCCCTGATGGTAGTGGAGAAGAGGAAGGTGTCCTGAGGTACATAGCCGATGCTTTCCCTCAGGGGTTTAATGGGAATGGCGTGGATCTCGCGGCCGTCCATAAAGAGATGGCCATTGGGTGGGTCGAAGAGCCTGGGAATGAGGTTACAAAGGGTACTCTTCCCCGTGCCCGTCCTTCCAACGATGGCCACAAATTCCCCGGGGTTCACCTGGACGGTGATGCCCTTGAGAGCCGGCAACGAACCCGGCTTGTAAGAAAAGGTGAGGTCTCGAAACTCGATCTTCCCCTCCAGCTTGGTAATGGGCCGCAGACGGGGGCGGTCCGCGATTTCGGGCTGGGTATTCAAGATCTTGTTTATGCGACCCATGGAAGCGGATCCTCTCTGGATGAGGTTAATGACCCACCCCAGGGCCATCATGGGCCAGGCCAGGATTCCCAGATACGTCATGAAGGCAACAAAACCCCCCGCAGTGATGGTTCCCAATATTGTCTCCATCCCCCCGAGCCAGAGAACGATAACCGTTCCCAGGTTTGCCAGGAGCATGATTAAGGGAAAGAACATCCCCCATACCTTGATCAGGCGAAGGTTTTCCCCCACGTACTCTTCGCCAATGTGATCCAACTTTCCCTTCTCATATTCCTCCTGGGCAAAGGCCTTGACCACCCTTATCCCTGATAGGCTTTCCCTTATCTGTTCGGTCAACCTGGAGAAAGAGGCCTGAACGCTCTCAAATCGATGATGGACGAGCCTGGCGAAACGGGTTGTTACCAAGGCAATAAAGGGCATGGGAACGATGGCGAAGAGGGTCAACTTTGGGTCGATCAAGATCATGAATACGATAGCCGAGGCTCCAAGTACGAGGGGTATCGGTAATCGCCACAAGTCCCATCCCGACGGCCATTCGTACGGCATCGATATCATTGGTAGCATGGGCCATGAGGTCTCCCGTCTTGGTCTCCTGGAAGAAACTGAGCGATAGGGTCTGAAGGTGAAAAAAGAGTCGGTTTCGCAAGGCTTCTTCAATCCTTCGAGCGGTCCCCAGAATCATGAATCTCCAGAAGTATCGGAAGAACCCGATGAGCAAGGCGATCCCCGCTATGTAGAGACCATATTTGACCAAATCGGCCTGCACGATTCCTCCCCTGGTAAGATCATCGATGGCCAACTTGATGACCTGGGGGATGATGAGCTGCAGACCATCTACCACCAGGAGGGTAGACAGTCCGATTAGCAGCCGCCATCTGTGTTGGACAAAATATCCCTTCAGCGTCCTGAAATTCCCCATGACAGAGACCCCAGGTTAAATTTCATGGTCTTGTTTTGGTAAATCTCTAACATACTTTTGTGGGGACTTAAAGGTGAAGATTTCGTAAAAAGTCTAAATCAGACGGCAAAGTAAAAAGATCCAGATGCAAGGCGCGCGAATCCTGAGGAGTGAGGCGTACATAGAAGTACGCTGCAGTGATTTACCCTGTTAAATATTTTCTTTGTTTGATGTTACTGTTTTCAAGCAGATTCTATATCCAATATCTCTTGATATGGCTGCCTTCAATTTAACAGGGCAGGGGATGCAGCGCAACGTAGCCTTCGG
>JAUWDQ010000050.1 GCA_030608745.1 Pseudomonadota bacterium
CCTGGAGGAGTTGAGCCGGGCCTTGGCACGGGGGGCGACCATCTATGCGGAATTCCTGGGATATTCCACCGTGGGAGAGGCCTACCATATGACCGCCCCGGAGGCATCTGGCACGGAACAATCCAGGACAATGAGGGAGGCCATGAGGGCAGCCCACATTAGACCTGACGAAGTGGACTACATCAACGCCCATGGAACGGGAACACCCATCAACGACAGCGTGGAGACGCTGGCCATTAAGGCCGCGTTGGGGGAAAAGGCCTATTCCGTTGCCGTCAGCTCCATAAAGTCCATGCTTGGCCATTGCCTGGGATCGGCCGGGGCCATTGAGGCGGTGGCCTCTGTCCTTTCCATTGGGCATGACTTTATCCCCCCCACGGTCAACTATCAGGAAAAGGATGAAGCATGCGACCTGGACTACGTCCCCGGTCGGTCGAGAAGGCAACGAGTGGGGACTGTTTTGTCCAACTCCTTCGCCTTCGGGGGAAATTGTACCACCATCGCCATGAGAAAGTATGGATGAGGGAATCGTCATCACGGGTATCGGCGTCGTGAGCTCCATCGGAGTTGGAAAGGACCAATTCTGTCTGGGGCTCCGGGAAGGTTCAGATGGTATTTCTGAGATCAGCGAGTTCGACACCTCTCCCTTTAGAGAAAAAAAAGGGGGGATGGTGAAGGGATTCAATGCCAGGGAATTCATTCCGATCTCCAAGATCAGGAAGCTGGACAGGGCCAGTCAGCTGGCCATTGCGGCATCGAGGCTGGCCTTAGAAGATGCCAAATTGGCGATTACCAGTTCCACCTGCTTCGGAATCGGTATCATCCTGGGTTCGGGTTTTTGTGGCCTTGCCAATTCGGAGGCCTTCCATAGGAGACAGGTATTGAGGGGATTCCTGGAGATGAACCCCATGCTCTTCCCCAATACCGTTCCCAACGCCGCCACCGGGAATGTCTCCATCGAGCTGGGGATCAAGGGGGTCAATTCGACGGTCGTCCAGTCGCATTGCACGGCGGAGGCCGCCATGATTATGGCTTGCGATATGTTGGCAGAAGGGAAGGCGGAGGTGATATTGACGGGTGGCGTGGATGAGCTCAGCGAAATCCTCTTCAGGGCGTACTCCGCTCTCAACCTCTTATCCCATGATCGTGGGGATGGGGAAATGAGCCGACCCTATGATTTGAGTCGCAACGGAATCGTTCTCGGGGAAGGAGCGGCCATCCTCGTCTTGGAAAAAGAGAGGCACGTCCTTTCCAGGGGCGTAGAGCCCTATGGCCGGATCCTGAGCTATTCCCTCGTGGGCGGGTCCGATCCCGATATCCCATGGAGGGATATAGAGCGGGCCATTGAATTGGCCATTGGAGGTATGCAAGGGGGAAGGAAGGTCGACTATATCTCGGGGGCGGGCAATTCGTCGAAACGAGTCGATGCGATGGAGGCAAGGGCGATTAAAGGGGCGTTTCCGTCTGATTATCATGCACTCCCCATCAGCTCCATAAAGTCCATGCTGGGGGAGTCCATCGCTTCAGGTGGGATGAGAATGGCGGCAAATGCCCTGATATTGGGGGAAGGGTTCATTCCCCCCACCATTCATTATCAAACCCCGGATCCCCATTGTGACCTCAATTACGTGGTCAACAGTTCTATGGAAAGGGAGACGAAAACCATTCTCCATAACGCCATCTCACCGGATGGAACCTACGCCTCCATCCTTTTGGGTAGATAATGGAAAACCTCTTCTCTCCTGCCAACCACCTGCTGATCTTTACCGCGCTGCATTTCGCCTTCGGGCGGACGGTCTCCATGGTATACGCCATTCTATACCATCTCCCCCTACCCTATTATATTCCCCTGGCTTTGGGTTATGATCTGGCACAAATCCCCCTTTACGGGTTTATCCTGGAACGGTCCCCCGAGAAATTTCCCTTTTGGTGGGCACGGAAACGGGTGGAACGGATGCAGATGCGAATGCAGGAGAAAGGGTTCCTTCGATTGATTTCATCAATGGGAAAGTTCGGGATAATCCTCATCTCCGCCCTCCCCATTAAGGGCTTTGGCATCCTTTCGGGATCGCTTTTCAGCTTTCTCATCGGGCAGAAACGCTTTGAGGGGACTCTCCTGCTGATGGTCGGCTCCTTATTGGGCATAGCGATTGTTTTCGGATTAACCACAGGTGTCCTTCAAATCATCTCCCTCTTTTAAGGAAAGGAATACCCATTATGAACATCGAGGAGATCATGAGGTACCTGCCCCATAGATATCCCTTCTTGATGATTGATCGGGTGGTCCGTCTCGATCCGGGCAAGGCGGCCACGGCCATTAAGAATGTAACCATTGACGAGCCCTTCTTTCAGGGACACTTCCCCCATTATCCCGTCATGCCTGGCGTCCTCATAGCCGAAGCCTTGGCCCAAACGGGGGGGCTGGCCTTTGCCTCGGCGGAGGAGAGCCCTGGTGAGGAAAGCGGCTTCAGGCTTCCCATATTGGCCAAAATCGAGGAGATGAGGTTTAGGGTACCCGTTTCCCCGGGTGACCAGCTATGGCTTTATGCTGAAGTTCTCCGGGCGTATCAGTCCTTGGCCATCGTGAAGGTAGAGGCGAAGGTGAACGATACCGTGGTGGTCCAGGGCAGGGTCGTCCTGGCCAAGGCCCCGGATCAGGAGAGATCGATCTCATGATCTCCCTGAGGATTCCTGGCTGAAAGCGGGGCTCATCATGTCCCTTCGATTCAAAACAATCCCGTTCCTCATTATTCTTTCCATCCTCTTCCATTCCTGTCATCGTCGGTCCCCTCTCCTCATCAAGAGGCACCGGATTTTGATGGGAACACTGGTCGAGATCACTGTCATAGGAAGGGATGCGGATAGGGTGGGAGCGGCTATCAGTGATGCCTTCGACGAGGTGGAACGGGTAGAGGGGTTGATGAGCAGGAGGATTCCCGGAAGCGATGTCTCAAGGATTAACCGATGGGCGGGGATCAAGGCGGTCGATGTTTCCGCCGAAAGCCTGAGGGTGATTCGGAGGGCGGAGGAAATTTCAAAGGCATCGGAGGGGTATTTCGACATCTCAATTGGAGCGCTTTTGGATCTATGGGGGTTCGAGGGTAACGGTGGTCGTCTTCCCGATAAAGATGAATTGAGTGAGGCCCTTCATTCCATCGATTACCGGGTGATCCGTGTGGATGAGGAGGCATCCACCGTTGAGCTCAAGAAGAAGGGGATGTGTATCGATCTGGGGGGAATTGCCAAGGGATATGCCGTTGATCGGGCCTTCGAGTTGCTTACGTCGAGGGGATATCGGAGTATGATCGTCAATGCCGGGGGAGATATACGAGTGAGTGGGAGGAAGACAAGTGGCCCCTGGGTCATCGGTCTTCAGGATCCGAGGGATCGTTCTCGGATCATGGCTACCATTGACGCCTCAGAAATTTCAGTCGCTACCTCCGGGGATTATGAGTGCTACTTCGTAAAGGAAGGAAAACGATATCATCATGTGCTCAATCCCTTTACGGGGTTTCCGGCCCGGCAATGTCGGAGCGTTACCATTCTTGCCAAGGATGCCCTCAGCGCCGATGGACTGGCCACCGCCGTCTTCGTGATGGGTCCCGAAAGGGGGTTGCGCCTCATCGAGGCGATGGAAGAGGTCGAGGGGTTGATCGTCTCCGCCGATGGGAAAATCATCCAATCGGAAGGCTTAAAAGGTAAGGTCCGGTTCTCGAATTGAAACTCCCATCATGCATGTTTTCCCCCTGCTTCTAATTCTTTCTCCTCCGCACAAAGTTCCTGCCAATGGGCATCGACGATTGTCCCGTACTCCTCAGCATACCGATCGATTTGGGGGGCTAAATCGGTAAAGAGACCCTGGGCACCGGGATGCGTGAAGTAACTGGCGTAATTGAGGGCGAGGTCCCTTCCCTGGTGAGGTTGATCGATTAACATACAGGGCCTCATGTTGTTCTCGGAAAAGGGCTGTCGAGCCCGTATCGCCCTAAATAGGGGAGAGTTGAGCACCTCAAGAAGGGATTTTTCCCGGATATTATCGGAGGCAAAATGGCAGAAAACACAGGGCTCCACATCCCCTCTGGCGTTGATGTGAAGGTACTTCCTCCCCCCGGCTATACATCCCCCGGTGAGATGACCATCGTTCCAGAAATCGACGAAGAGCATGGGCTTTGTGGCCCGAAAATACCTCAGCCGGTCCCGCATATGATTCCGTTGCCGAGGCGTGGTCATCATATTCATATCGGGATCCCTCCCAATAGGAACGTAATAGAAGTTCCACATGATGATACATCCCTTTCCCACCAGAAAATCGATGAACTCGTCGCTGGTCAGGATATCGGTGTTAAACCGCGTCTGGGTAGTGGAAACGGTGAAAAAGAGGCCCGCTTCCCTCAAAAGATCCATCACCCGAACACCCTTTTCGAAACGGCCCTTTCCCCTTCTCGAATCGGTATGTTCTTGGAGGCCCTCTAAGCTGATGGCGGGCATGACGTTGCCCAATTTGGCAATGCGATCCACCACCTTCTCGTCGATCAAGGTTGCATTGGTATAAATGTGGAAGCCCACATCCCCATGTTTTTCGAAGAGCTCGAAGATGTCCGTCCTCAGAAAGGGCTCCCCTCCCGTTAAGAGGACGAGGTGAATCCCCATCTCCTTTCCCTCGGCGATCACCCGATCGATGACCTCCAGCTCCAGCTCCTCCCCTTGTGGATAGTCCCCTGAATAGCATCCGTCACACTTGAGGTTGCACCTCATGGTCGGACTGATGAGAAGGGCATCGGGGGGATAGACTCCCGTCTTCGCCTCGAACTCCTTTCTCCTGTTGGTACCAATCAGTAACTGATTGACGATGAAATTAGTAATGATCTTCTTGCGGTGAAGGGGATTTATCTCCTTCAATATCCTCTTGGCCACCTGGAGCCCTGGGTGCCTCTGTTTGAAGAGCTCCCTGATCCAACGGATCTTCTCTCGATAGGATTCCTTTCGAGGGATTTTCTCGGCCAGATACGTTAGGCGGATTAAACTTTCATCGGATGCGTTGGCCAAAAGGGACAGGGCACTGCTCGTGAATTTCTCAAGGGAATAGTGCTTCATTTTCATGTAGACATTCATTTTAGACACTTATCTCCCCCTCTCCACCGAGATTCTACCTCCATAACAAGCTCCGCAGGTAAAGCATACAGATCTTAAAGGTATCAACCACCTGCCTGAAGTGGCTCGTGGTGATGCCGTTGATGGTAACAGATATGTTTACCACACTATATCCCTTTTTGCAAGCCTTGATGAGGCACCGATAAGGCATGGAAAGGATCCAGTGAGAAGGGCTGCGTGGCCAAGAGCCCGTTAGGACTTATCCTCCATGCGGCATTTAGGTGTGAATTTTTTCATCCTCTTCAACACAAGTTTAGCTGCGCTAATCCCAGAGATGATCACCATTGGTATACCGCCGCCAGGGAAGGTCCAATGGCCTGCCTGATAGAGATTGGCAATGGGTGTCTTCTGGCTACGAATCCTTGAGAATTCTTTTGCCGATAGATACCAACCCATGGCAGCGCCGTGCGTGTTTAATGTCGTTCTCTCGTATGTAAGAGGTGTTGAGGCATCCCGGACCATGATATGACTGGATAGGCCAGGGATCACCTTTTCCGTGATGTCAATGATCTTTTGGGCTATCTTTTCTTTTATTTCTGTATAATGGGGACTTACGTTGCCCCCATCTGTAAAAATTTCATAAGGGACAAAGGTGGAGATGGCAACGGTATGCTTCCCCATTGGGGCAAGCATGGGGTTCTTTATGCTATCCATACGGATCGTCATCCTTCCATTTTCGATGTCAAATCCCTCTCCGTCCCTTTCCTCCCATGGGTTTTTACTAATTGTTGGATAGTAATGGATTAGGGCCCCATCAAAGCCCATCTGTGCCAGATCGAGATCCACACCCAAATAAAGGGTGAAGGTTGGTCCTGAGAGTTCTCTTTCTTGGAGCCTCCTTACGAACCGACGAGGTAATAGATCATTACCTATTAGAGATTGGAATGTTAAGTGACCATCCCCATTGGAGACGACATATTTGGATTGGATCTCCTCTCCTCCGTCAGTCAAAACCCCCCGGGCCTTGTCTTGCTCAATCACGATCTTTTTTACAAGGGTATTAAGGGAGATCTCCCCACCGTAAGCCTTATAATATCTGAGAAAAAGCTGAGGCAACGCGTCTATCCCTTTGTCTTTGACGTGATAATAGTCCCCCTTTATGGCCCATATGATAGGACTTGCACAGGTAAAGATAGAAGAATCCTTGCGGGCACCAAAGGTGAGGAGATATTTCAAGAGAGGGTCTTTGAAGAAAGAGTCCAGGATTTCCCTGCCCGTTTTGCCACGATACCGGAGTACTTGCGGTACCTTGCGTATTCCCTTATATAATAACTGTAACTTCTCTTTGAAGCTGATGAGATCAAAAGATTTGATGGAAAGGCCTTCAATGTTCTTAACCAGCCTCTTCCATTCCTCTATGTATGCATGGATAGATAATCTCTCCCTGGGGAAGAGGTGGATTAAATCCCTCTCGAACCGATCAATATCGGTGGAGAGGGTGAGATGGAAATGGGGGGTCATTATTCGTCGCTGGGGATCCTGGGGACGAAATTCGATCTCAGGAGGGAGGCCCAAGGTTTGGAAGGCCTCTTTCATCTGACCATTGGGACCGAATTCATTGAGGAAATGGGCAGCAGGCGCGAAGGTAAACCCATTGCGTTTAAAATTCCGACAGTAACCACCAGGTTTTGAGGATTGCTCACAGATCAGTACGCTTAGTCCCTCCTTAGCCAAAAGGGTACCACAGCTCAGTCCCCCCATCCCTGCACCGATGATTACTGCATCGTAGTCTGTACCCATATCCACGTTGCCCATAGTACTATAATGGTTTAAATAATTCAAAAAAAATTTCGAAAATCACTAAATTTATCAACTTAAATCAACAACCAATTTGCAATATGTAACCGCTTGTGTGAAGCAGCAAGCCGTAACCAAGTGGTCGAAGATGGTTGTACGATGTTGTTTAAACCGTCGATTGAATCGACAATGGTGTTCTCCAAAAACTCAGTGGAAATTCGCCATTTTTTCCTTGACAATGGGGTTGTTTTTGCTATGATTAACCCGAACTTTGTGAAAAAAGGGATAAAGAGAAAGGAGGTCAGGGTTTGATGGACAAAAAATTCATTTCCATTGTCGCTGCGATTATGTTCTTTGGATCCTTGCTCGTCTTGCAGGGCGTTTTCAGTCAGCCGGACTCTATCACTATCGATAATCCCGGGCTTTACGCGACGGATAAGTACCAGGGGGCTCCATTCGCCCACAAAAAGCATGCCGATGCGCTGAAGGACTGCAAGAAGTGCCATCACACCTGGAAGGAGGGTGCGAAGGTTAAGAAGTGCGTGGACTGCCACACAAAGGACTCCAAGCTCACCGCAAAAAAGGCCTTTCACGCTAATTGTAGGGGATGTCATAGGGCCATGAAGAAGGCGGGCAAGCCGACGGGTCCGACCCCCTGTACGAAATGTCATCCTAAGAAGTAATTTTGGATTCAAACCCGAAGGCTAAAAGGGGCCAGATAGGAAGGAGCTCATCTGGCCCTTTTGTTTTTCCGCCATGGTCCCATTCTCCTCCATCCCGCCGAAACGGCCCGTACCATCCTTCTTCCCTGATGAAAAAGCACAATTACCTATCCCGGTATCATGGGAAGATCTTTGTTTTTACCGCCTTTTTTGGTAAGATGAGCTTACCCATGCTCGGTTCATTCCCGTAAATCATATTAGCGGTGAGAAGGTCAGAGACCTTAGCGATGGGCGGAAGGTGAAGCGGTCAGGAGGGGTGGAGATCGTGGAGGAAGGAGTTAAAAAGATCCTGAGGGATAAGCCCGAAAGGCTCTGCCTGGACCATTGGGAGCTTGAAACCATTTTGGACTCCTTTTCCGGCAAAAAGGTAGCCATTGCAGAATTGGCGGGGCGAGACAGCATTGCCGCGGCCATCAAATTCCTGGAGGAGAAGGATGGAGAAGCCCTGTTGCCCGTCTATACGTTTACGGGCACGGAATATGGCTCCTTCGACTATTTGGAGAGTGCCGTGGAATGGCTGAAGGAGCGATTGGGCAGCGGGAGGGTGGGGCCCCTCGTCCTTTTGGGATCCCCGAACTTCTGGCATGCCCTCAATGGCCGATGGGTAAAGGAACTCATCCGGAGATATGGGTTCTATACCCCCTGTATCGGCTGCCACGTCTATCTTCATGCCTCCCGGATTCCGCTGGCCAAGGCCCTGGGTGTGAAGACCGTAATTTCGGGGGAGAGGGAATATCACGACGGAAGGCAAAAGATCAATCAGATCTCCCTTGCCATATCGGCCTATCGATTTCTCCTTTCCCGTTTCGATCTGGACCTTTTGACGCCCCTTGTCAAGATAAAATCGACGGCGCAAATCGATGAGATAATCGGCACGAAATGGAATAACATCGGGCATCAACTTCAATGCGTTTTGAGCGCCAATTATCGGGATGCGATGGGTAATCTCCATTTTGGCCCTAACCATTTCGACCTGAATCACATCCTGGGCTATTTAAGCGAGTTCGTCCTCCCCGTAACCTCCCGGATCATCGAAGGGCTTTTGCGGGGAGAAGGGGTTGATTACCCTCGAATCGCCCAGGAGGTGTTGGAGGAGAGGCCTCGTCTGATTTGGGAGCTTGCGGAGGGAATATGGCCATCGTGTTCTTGATCCTCGATGGGCTTGGGGATAGGCCTCAAAGGATGTTGGGGTCGAAGACGCCTCTTGAGGCAGCAGAAACGCCCAATCTGGATCGACTGGCGGCCCTGGGATCCAATGGGCTCCTCGATCCCCTCGGCCCAGGGGTTCCCATGGGGAGCGAGACAGCGCATTTCCTCATCTTCGGCTACCCCTTGGAGGATTTTCCCGGCAGGGCAGTGATCGAGGCAATGGGAAAGAAGATCCCCATGAAACCCGGGGACGTTCTGTGCCTGGCAAGCTTTGCTACGGTCGTCCCCCACGGAAGGCGCTTGATCCGGCAACGCCTTGCTTATGAGCATTCCGAATCCATCGATGAGGAGGCCATGGTTTCCTTATCCAAGGACATATCCGGCTTTGAGTATGAAGGGATAACGATGGAGTTTAGGTATACGGGAAGGGGTGAGGGTATTCTCTTTTTGGGGGGAGGGCTTAGTCCGCATTTCACCGATTCGGACCCCTTTGGAGACGGAGGGCCTGTGCTCAAGGTTCAGCCTTTAGAGGGAGCTGAAAAGGACCTGGCCCAAAGCGCATCCGAAGCTCTCAACAATTACCTCTTATGGTCATACGAAAGGTTGAAAGACCATTCCGTTAACCGAGGCCGTGGGGAGCCCTTCAATTTTCTGGTCACGAAGTGGTCGGGGCGTTTTCCGGAAAACCCCCCATTGCCCTTTTCGGCCAAATATGGGTTGAAGGGGGTGGCCATTGAAAACGGACCCCTCTATGTGGGATTGGCTCGATTTCTGGGGCTCGAACCCATTGAAGTTCCCCCCGAGAAGGATGTCACCCGGGATATGGACCAAAAGGTCAAATGCGCCCTGGAAGCTTTGGAGAGGGGATACGATTTCGCCTACATTCATACAAAGGCCCCGGATGTGGAGGGACACAAGGGGGAGCCTCTCCTGAAGGCAAAAGCCCTGGAGGCCATAGATCGGTCCTTGGGACCTCTGTTAAGGAGGGTTCGAGAAGATCGGAATTTTCTCCTCGTCGTAACCGGCGACCACGGGACGCCCAGTTCGGGGAACATGCTTCACTCGGGGGATTCCATCCCCATCCTCTTTGCGGGGATGAATGTCCTCCAGGACGACGTCGTTCATTTCAACGAGAGGGATGCAGCAAGGGGTGGTATGGGTCGCCTTCGAGGCCTTGATATCATGAATATCATCCTAAATTTAACCGATAGGGCAAACCTCTATGGGGTGAAGCATAGTCCTCTCCCTGTTCCCTCGGTGCTTCGTGAACCGGTTCCCTTGGAAATGAGCTCGAATCCTTGAAGGGAGCAAAAACCAGGGCTTTTTCATCTCCTCTGGATGAACTCATTTGCGGATCAAGCCCGGAACGAGCCCCTCTAACCCCTTCTCCTTTCCCTTTTTGGGCGATTTAGATTTACCCGTTTTGGTCGCCACAGTGCCGCTGAGAAAATCGATGTTTTCCTGAACCAGCGATTCATCTGATCCGAACTGATTTAGTATGTCCAGTTTGCCCTTGACAAGGGTATCGGAAAACCCCTTCATCTCCTTTCCCGAAGCACCATCGATCTGCCGCCCAAGAGAGGCTTTCAACGCATTCACTTTTTTGCCCGCAAGACTCTTCAGTTGCCTGGCAAAAAGTCGGTCGAGGTCGGAAGAGATGGATAACTGCGGATTGTCCCTGGTTCCCTTAGCCGCCATACCGATTTTCAGGGAGGGAGTGGTCTTCATTGCCTCCTTCACCATGTTCACCATGAGATTTTCCGTACCTTTTTCCGAGAAATTGAGGACGAGATTTTTCACCGTAGTTATTGTCTTCAAGTCGATGGAGTTGCCCCTTAATGCTATATTTGCCTTGAGGTTGAGAGACCCGCGGGTGATATTCGACAGCGAAAGGGGATTTTCCGCAAAGGCAAATCCCTCCAACGCATATCCCTTTAAGTCCAGAGATACGGTGTCGACGGGTGTCTTGCCGGTATGATCCAAAATCCCATTGAGCACCAGCTTGGGGCGTTTCCCCTGAATGTCGACCCGCGTGGGCTTTCCGTAAGAGGTGGGATCGGAGGTGACCCCTCGGATGGTTCCCCTGAGGGACCATTTCTCTTGCTCCATCGAAAGCCTCGCTTCCTTCAAGAGGAAATCGGGGCCCTTTTTGATGCTCGGAAATATGATATCGCGGCCCTGGGCCCGTATCCTCGTCTGCAAGGGTTCATCCTTTCCCGTTTTCGGCATGCCGGTACGAATCTTGTCCACATTGTTCCAAATAAGGTTCAGGGCCTTGCCAAGGAAGGGGCAGAGAAAGGCCTCCGCCAAGCGGACCTTCGTGAACTGCTCAAGACCTAACTCCTTGAGAATGCCCTGAAGATCTTGGTCCTGTAGCTTCTTCACTTCGTCCTTGAGGGACTTTCCCAACGTAGCCACCTGTTTTTTGAAGGCCGCTTTTTTCGTCTCGATCTCTTTCTGTAAACCCTTAAGGGTATCAATTGCCTCCCGGAGATTTCTCAGATCGCTTTGTAATTTCAGCAAATCGGCTGGACCCTTGATTTGGGTCTTCTGAAGACTCTCGAGGCTTCCCTGGACCTTGGTCATGATCTCATCGGCTTTCGCCTTCACGTCCAGACCCTTGAGTTCCGATTCCCATTTTGCCTTCATCTTGGAAACGTCTTCGCTGAGTTGTTTGGCCCTCTTCACCGATTCCAGTTGGTTGATATCAACCAACTCCTTGACATCGAATTTCTTCTTAAAGACATCGAGGTTGGGTAACTTCACACAGGGAACTTCGGCGGGTTTCTGCTCCTCCTTCTCCTCGGTTTTCAACCTCTTCTGCAGACGCCGAGGCAGTTCGCCCGACGTCTTCCTTTCGGTATTAACCTGCAGGTTTTCCATCACCATCTCTTCGATGATGATTCTTTTGGAGAAGAGGGGAAGGACGGAGACCGAAATCCCAATATCTCCCACTTCAACCATATTCCTCCAAGGATTGTCGGCATTAGCCACGGCCAACCCCCGAATCCTTACGCCGGGCCTCAAAAATCCGATATCGAGATCCTCGATTTCGACCTTCGCCCTATTGAGGAGACTCGCCCTTTCCTCCACGATGGACTCGACGATGCCGTCCAGGAAGAAGGCCACGAAGGCAACGATGATGAGAATAAACACCAAAAAAGGAATGATAAATTTCCAACGCATCTCTCCCTCCTATCCCACGATGCTCCTGTAGGTTTGGTAGTATTTATAAAAACGGCTCATCTTGACCGCCTTGACGATTCTCCACTGTTGAAATTTGGCCGCCAAATCGGATCGGTACCTCTCAACGCCGTATTTCGTTAAGAGAAATATCGGGCACAGGAGAATCAGGGAGATGGCGAGGCTTCCCATAACGATGGTATTGTTGAATCGGGTAAAGGGAATGATTGCGGCATTGTATGCCTCAATCCAGAGCGGCCTCAATGTAGTTGAGGTGAGGATTGCACCACCAATCCAGTCGGAGAGGGGATCTACCCCATAGCCGATCAAATCGAAGGCGAACATGGAGAGAATGGCAGCGGTAAGGTTTACCCTGATGACCAGGATGAGGAAGACCACAAGAATGTTGTGAAGGCTGAACGTGGGCGTTAATCCGATGATCATGCCCAACATCACTCCTCCGGCAATCTGTTTGGGCGTTGCCTCAGCATTCAAAATTCGGAAGATCTTACCCATTATCTTTAACCAGATCACAACGGAATGCCCCCCTTAATTAGGAGATTGACCAGGTGAACCCGATGAGTAAATGTTGTCATTATAAGGAGAAAAAACCAGGGTGGCAACATTATTTCAACCTCACCACTGACCTCATTGTAAAAAGTCGAAATAAGACGGCAAAGAAAAAAGATCCAGATGCAAGGCGCGCAAATCCTGAGGAATGAGGCGTACTATAGAAGTACGCTGCAGTGATTTACCCTGTTAAATATTTTCTTTGTTTGATGTTACTGTTTTCAAGCAGCTTCTATATCCCATATCTCTTGATATGGCTGCCTTCAATTTAACAGGGCAGGGGATGAAGCGCAACGCAGCAGATGGACTTTTTACGAAGCCGTCAAAAGAGACCGTGGAAATGATCGCAGTCTAACAGAGGCAGGAAAGTGGAGGTGGAAGCCCTGTGGTTCTGGAGTTTTCTGACCTTTACAGGGAGTATTTTTGTAACTTGTTGATTATATGGGAACGCAGGGGCTTTGACCCAGTTGGAA
>JAUWDQ010000243.1 GCA_030608745.1 Pseudomonadota bacterium
GGCTTCGAGCAAATCGCAGCCATTTTTACCGAAACCGCGGACAATGAGAAAGAACACGCTGAAAGGCTTTTTAAGTTCCTCAAGGGAGGGGAAGTTGAGATTCAAGCCTCCTTCCCCGCCGGGGTGATCGGTACCACAGGGGAGAATTGCAAGGCCGCCGCAGCCGGCGAGAACTACGAGTGGACCCAGATGTATCCGTCCTTCGCCAAGATGGCGGAGGAAGAGGGTTTCGATGATATCGCCGCGGTCTTCGAAGCTATCGCCGTCGCCGAAAAGCAGCACGAGCGGCGGTATCTGGGCCTTTTACGGAACGTCCAGGAAGGAAGGGTCTTCCGGCGGGATGAAGTGGTGAAGTGGCGATGCCGCAACTGCGGCTATATTTACGAGGGGAAGGAGGCCCCGGAGAAGTGCCCGGCTTGCGATCATCCCCGAGCCCACTATGAGCTTTTGGCGGAAAATTGGTAAGAATAGTGCCGAAATAGAAAAAGATTGGATTAACCCCGTGTGTGGTGCGATTAATGGCGATTTTCACATTGAAGGCTATGGCCAACTTAAGGGGGGACAGAGATGAAGGTTGAGCTTAAGTCAGGGATCTACTGGGTCGGAGCCATAGATTGGAACATCAGAAACTTCCATGGTTACACTACCCACAAGGGTACCACCTACAATGCATATCTGGTTATCGGAGAAAAGATTGCCCTGGTGGATACTGTCAAGGCCCCTTTTTTCGGGGAGATGTTGGAAGGGATAAACCATATCATAGCGCCGGAAGAGATAGATTACCTGGTCGTAAATCATGTGGAGATGGATCACTCCGGATCCCTACCTCTCATTAGGGAGACACTACCAAATGTGGAGATATTCTGTAGTCCCAGGGCCGAGGGGGAACTGAAGGAGCACTACGGTGATGAAATCCCTCTCAAGGTGGTAAAGACCGGCGATGTGCTCGAATTGGGGGGAAGGACCCTCACCTTTGTGGAGGTCCCCATGGTCCACTGGCCGGATTCCATGGTCACCTATGTAAAGGAGGACAAAGTCCTTCTTCCCAACGACGCCTTTGGCCAGCACATTGCCTCCAGTGAACGATTCGACGATGAGTTAGGATGGGAGACTATTTACCCCGAATTAGCCAAATACTACGCCAACATCGTTATGCCATACGGTGCACAGGTCTTAAAAGCTCTTGAGGCTTTGAAAGGATTAGAAATCGAGGTGATCGGGCCAAGCCACGGCCTCATCTGGAGAAAGTATATCCCGCAACTGTTGGCGACGTATGAAAGATGGGCGAAAGGGGAGACGGAGGAGAGGGCCCTCATCGTATACGACACCATGTGGGGCAGTACGGAGAAAATGGCCAGGGCCATCTATAGAGGTTTAACGGAAGAGGGGATTCCAACCAAGATGTACCGACTGACTGGTTCCGACATGTCCGACATCGTCAAGGAGGTATTGGAAACCCGTGGCCTTTTGCTGGGCTCTCCCACCCTCAATAACGGCGTCTTTCCCACGGTGGCCGAATTTTCCACGTACATAAAGGGACTCCGTCCCAAGGGGAGGATAGCCGCCGTATTCGGCTCCTATGGCTGGGGCAAGGGGGCGACAAAAACCCTCACGGCAGACCTTCAGGCCGCAGGAATGGAAGTACTGGAGGAGCTTCAGGTGAATTTTGTTCCCTCTGAAGAGAAGCTTGACAGGTGCGAGGGGTTGGGTCGAAGGGTGGCTCAGAGGATAAAGGCATCTTAGATGCGTGGTCGTTTTCGTGAACTTCTGTTTTCCCTGATGGAACTCTCAACGGTATAGAATACATGATTGGTTTAGCAGCCCTTTTTCAAAAACAAGGAGGTTCCCATGGCAAGGAAAACCGTTTCTGCAAAGAAAACGAGGAAAGGTGTCTCTGCCAAGAGAAAGAAGAAGGCAGCTCCCGCCAAGAAAGAATACATATGTTCCACCTGTGGTCTTGTCACTACTTCGAGAGGACATTTGTGTTCTCCCGTTATGGTCGACAAGGCATTTTCCTGTGAATACTGCGGGGCTGTCGTGGGTAACCCTCGGCATGTCTGCAAGCCCAAGGCGGTAAAGCTCTCCTACGTATGCGATGCTTGCGGGCGGGTTGCTGCTAAGAAGACAGAAGTCTGTAGGCCGGTAAAGATATAGATACACGGTTACCGCTTGGTTTTAGCCCTCCGTCACCGCTAAGGAAACTGCAACGAGGTAAAGAGCGTCAAGGGCGGGGGAGAGAATCCCTTTCCATACGGCATTGTCCCGTGGCTTGGGTCTTGAGGTAGCCGTTACCTGGATATCCCGGGAAGTGTAAACCATTTCCCGAGGAAGTTCGTTTTCCCCTCTTAGCTATGTGATCTCTGGCTACGGAGGGAGTCGTTCCTTCCTCACCGGGACCTTCTTTCCATGACGTGTAAGGGGTCCTGAACGTAGCGGGGCTGGAAGTGTTGGTTGGTGGACCGATGCCCCCTATCGCTGACCGAGTGCTCATTCGATCGTGCGGCATATGCGCCGTATCGAGGAAGATGTCTTATGAAAACGCTTGCGTTCATACTTTCGACGATTCTCCTTCTCACCGGGGTTGCCTTGGGTGCAAGCGTCCCATTCAGTGAAGCCACCGAGGAATGTATCTCGTGTCACCTTTCCATCTACCCGGGGATTTTGGCGGAGTGGGAGAAGAGCCTGCATGCCAGGATTAGCCCGATGGAAGGCCTCAAGAAGCCCCGGCTCGAGAGAAGGGTATCCCTTGAAAAGGCGCCCCGCAACCTTGCCGAAATCGCAGTTGGCTGTGCCGAGTGTCACACCATGAATCCGACTAAGCACAAGGATACCTTTGAGCACGAGGGTTACAAGGTTCATGTGGTAGTCACCCCGGAGGATTGTGCGGTCTGTCATCCCACTGAGGCCAAGCAGTTCAGCCAAAACCTCATGTCCCACGCCTATGGAAACTTGAGAAACAACCCCGTCTATCACAGTCTGGTCGATTCGGTCAACGGTATTCAGTCCTTTGAGGAGATGAAGACGACCCTCAAGGCTCCGGATGCGGAGACTAATTTCGATTCCTGCTATTACTGCCATGGCACCGTTATCGAGGTCAAAGGGAAAAGGGCCAGGAAGACGGCTATGGACGAGATGGTGTTCCCCGTTCTCTCCGGATGGCCCAACCAGGGGGTTGGTCGATTGAACCCGGATGGGAGCATGGGTTCATGTGCCGCTTGCCATACTCGGCACGCCTTTTCCATCGAGATGGCCAGAAAACCCCATACCTGTTCCGAATGCCACAAAGGGCCTGATGTCCCGGCATATCAGGTCTACGATGTGAGCAAGCACGGCAACGTCTATTCCTCCCTCGGGAGGGAATGGAATTTCAAGGCCGTTCCCTGGATGGTTGGCAGGGACTTTACTGCGCCGACCTGTGCATCCTGTCACGTTAGTTTAATTATCACCGGAGAAGGCGAAGTTGTGGCAGAGAGAACTCACCGGATGAACGACCGGCTTCCCTGGAGGATTATGGGGTTAATCTATGCCCATCCCCATCCCAAATCGCCGGATACGAGCATCATCAAGAACAAAGCCGGATTGCCCTTGCCCACGGAGCTCACGGGAGAACCCGTAAAGGAATTTCTCATCGATGAAAGGGAGCAGGAAAGGAGGCGCCAGGCGTTGCACAGGGTCTGTCTCTCCTGCCACGGCTACGGGTGGGTGGAAGGACACTGGGCCCGTTTTGAAAACACCATCCGGACGACCAACGCGATGACCTTAACAGCCACAAACATCATGCTTAGCGCCTGGGAGAAGGGGGCGGCCCGGGGGTTAGCTCAAAATGATAGCATCTTCAACGAGGCCATCGAGAAGAAATGGGTTGAGCAGTGGCTC
>JAUWDQ010000030.1 GCA_030608745.1 Pseudomonadota bacterium
TCTAATGAGCTCAAGGAGCCTGGAAAAGGCGAAAAAAATCAAGCTCTTGATCCTGGATGTGGATGGGGTGTTGACAGATGGACGGATTGTCATTGATGATCGGGGGGTAGAGACCAAATGTTTCGACGTGAGGGATGGCCATGGAATCAAGTTGCTAAGGCGCGCCAACATCGAGGTCGTCATCATCACGGGGAGAAGGTCAGAAGTTGTCTCTCACCGGGCGCGGGAATTGGGGATTGAATCCGTTTACCAAAATATCCGTGACAAACTGGAGGTCTATCGGTCCATAATGGACGAGAAAGGGTTGAAGGACGAAGAGGTGGGTTTTGTGGGAGATGACCTCGTCGACCTGCCGCTGCTGAAAAGGGTGGGATTTTCCGCCGTCGTCGCCGATGGTACCGAGGAGCTGAAGCCGTGTGCGGATTATGTCTCCCGGAGCAAGGGGGGCAGGGGAGCGGTGAGGGAGATTTCCGAGCTGATCTTGAAGGCCCAGGGGAAGTGGTCCGAGTTGATGGAGAGATACTTGAGATAATGACCGGGTTAAGGATTTTTATCTTATCGCTGATTTGTTTGGTAGTGGGAGCGACCATCTTGACCATCCGGTTTAGCCACAGGGGGGAAAAGGAGAACCTCCCTCCCATGGAGACGAAAGCCGACTTGACCTTAAAGAATATCTACTTCGTGGGGGAAGGATCGGGGTTGAAGGAGTGGGAATTGGAGGCCAAGGTGGCCCGACATTTCCAAGAGGGGAAGATGACCATGCTCGAAGACATTAAGGCCGCCTTTTATATTAAGGAGGGAGGGGTGATCCGATTGCGAGGGGATCGCGGGAGGATCTTCCATGGAACCAGGGATATCGAGCTGCAGGGAAATGTCGTGATCTTCACCCCCGATGGGTATCAGTTGACGACCGAGGGCCTCCTTTACGTCAATGGGGCTAGGCAGATCCGATCTTCCCAGCAGGTGGATATCGCGGGAGAGGGTTTGAAGATAACCGGGAAGGATATGTCCATCGATCTGGTTACGGGTAAACTTTCCATGCGGGGGAGGGTGGATACAGTCCTTCTCAAGCCCCTCGAGGGATGGAAAGACATGTTGCCACGGTGGGATCTATGAGATGTTATTTTCCAGGGCTTGCCATTTTTATCGTCCTCTTGGTGGTGGGCGGATCTCCAAGCTCCCCGGCTGGTGAAGAACACGCCAAAAGGGGGCTTGGCTTTGATCTCAAGGAGAGCTCTCAGCCCATTCGAATCAAATCGGACGGGCTGGAGTGGGATTATAAGGGGCATGTCGTCACCTTCAGGGGGAACGTCATCGCCAATCAAGAGGATGTAACCCTTTATTCGGATCGGATGGTCATTTATTACGATGAGACCACCAGCGAGGTGACCCAGATTGTCGCCGAGGGGGGGGTGAGGATTGTTCAGTTGGACAGGAGGGCCACGGGTGAGAAGGCGGTTTTCCATAATGCCGAGAAGAAGATCGTTCTTACGGGAAGACCGGTTGTCAGGCAGGGGAAGAACGTGATGATTGGGGAGAAGATCACCATTCTCATCGACCGGAATTGGGTTGAGGTGGAAAGGGCGGACGTGACCATTTCTCCCCAGGAGGTAAAGGAGAGGAGCAGGCTCCCCTCCCAAGGGGGGGGCACATAGCTATGACGACCTTATCCGTGGAGGGATTGACGAAATCCTTTGGGGAAAAGAGTGTGGTCGATGATGTTAGCCTCAAAGTGGTGGGTGGAGAGGTGGTGGGGCTTTTAGGCCCAAATGGGGCGGGAAAGACCACGACCTTCTATTTGATCACGGGGCTTCTCAAGCCGACCAGTGGGAGGGTTTACCTCAATGGAGAGGATGTGACGACCTATCCCATGTACATGAGGGCGAGAAAGGGGATCGGGTATTTACCCCAGGAGCCATCGGTTTTTAGAAAGCTAACGGTCGAAGAGAATATCCTGGCCATTCTGGAGACCCTCGATATGCGTGGAAAGGAAAGACGCAATAGGCTAGCAGACCTGCTGGGGGAATTAGGCATTTCATCCATCGCGAAGAGGAAGGCCTATGCCCTTTCGGGGGGGGAACAGAGGCGGGTGGAGATCACCAGGGCTCTCGTCCTCCAGCCGTTGTTCATCCTTTTGGATGAACCCTTCTCGGGGATTGACCCCATAGCCGTTGTGGATATCCAAAACATCATTTTTCAGTTGCAATCCAAGGGGATTGGGATTATCATTACCGATCATAATGTGCGGGAAACACTCGGTGTCTGCGACAGGGCTTATATCATCAATGAAGGGAGGATTATGGAGAAGGGGTCACCCGAAGAGATTGCCCAAAGCAAAAGGGCGAGACAGATTTATTTGGGTGAGGGCTTTCGTCTTGCGCAATAAGGGGGCGGGGACGGAGTTAAATTATGGTACTTGAAATCAAACTGGTTCCCAAATTAACTCAGCAGTTGGTAATTACCCCCCAACTTCAACAGGCCATCAAATTGCTTCAGCTCACCAGGGTGGAATTGGTGGACTTGATTCAAGACGAGATCAAGGAGAACCCGCTGTTGGAAGTGAGCGAATTGGACGAGGGAGATGAGGCAGAGAAGGATGGCCAGCCCGAGGATGTTGGGCAGAAGGAGAAAACCCCCGAGGTAAAGGGCGAGGGTGAAGGGAGCGATGATTTTGACTGGGAGAGCTACTTAGAGAACTACAGCTTGGCTTCCTACCGAGGCTCTTTGGATACCGAGGAAAAGCCCTCCTTCGAGAGTTTCATCTCTAAGAAGACAACCTTAGGTGATCACCTTATATGGCAACTCCGGCTGTCTGACTTCACCGAGGAGGAGGACCAGATTGGCCGATGGATCATCGGAAACATCGATGAGGATGGGTATCTAAAGGCCACCACCGATGAGGTCGCCCGGGAAACGGGAGCCGATGAGGGGCGTGCGGAGGAAGTCCTGAAGAGGATTCAACAATTCGATCCCGTTGGGGTGGGCGCCAGGGATCTCAAGGAGTGTCTGTTACTTCAACTCAGGGACATGGAGGTTAGAGATCCAATCGCCGATCAGATCGTGAGCCACTATTTACCTCATCTCAAAAATAGAAATTTTCAGCATATCGGCAAAAAACTCGGTATTTCCCCAGAACGGGTGATGAAGTCCATGAAATTGATCTCCGAGTTAGAGCCGAAGCCGGGAAGGGCCTTTGGCGCCGATGAGGCCCGGACCATCATCCCCGATGTCTTCGTTTATAAGATCGAAGGGGATTACGTGATTGCCTTGAATGAGGATGAAGTTCCGAGGCTGAAGATTAACGCCCTCTACCGAAATGTCCTATCCAACCCGACCAGTGCCCAGGAGGGGGATCGAAAATACATTCAGGATAAGCTGAAGTCGGCCCTTTGGCTCATTAAGAGCATTTATCAGAGACAGAAAACCATCTATAAGGTGACGGAGAGTATCGTCAAATTTCAACAGGAGTTCTTGGACAAAGGGGTGAACTATATGAAACCCCTCGTCCTGAGGGATGTCGCGGATGATATTCAGATGCATGAGTCAACCATCAGTCGGGCCACCAACAATAAATATGTTCATACCCCTCAGGGGATATTCGGGCTCAAGTTCTTCTTCAACAACAGTATCAGTTCCATTCGCGGGGAGGATTACGCGTCCGAGAGCGTAAAGCATTTAATCAAGGAGATCATCGCAAGGGAGAACCCGAGGAATCCCTTCAGCGATGAAAAGATTGCCAAGATTCTCAGGGGATATAATATCAATATCGCCAGGAGGACTGTTGCGAAATATCGGGAGGCCCTGAGGATACTATCCTCCAACGAGAGAAGGAAGCTATTCTGATGGCTGCCCTCATCAAGAGGCAATAGGAGGGGGAAACAGGGATGCAAATCAGCGTTACCTTTCGACATATGGATTCCAACGATGGCATGAAGGAGTATGCCAAGCAAAAATTGATGAAGATGAAAAAATATATGGGTAGCCCCGGAGAAGCCCATGTCATCCTTTCCGTGGAGAAATTCAGAAATATCGCAGAGGTGACCATTAAGGGCGAGGGCGTTAGTATTAACGGGGAAGAAAGGGCCGGTGACATGTACTCGGCAATCGATAATGTCATGGACAAAATAGGGAGGCAGATCAAAAAACACCGCGGGAAAATCAGGAGGCACAAATCGGGCCAGGTGGCCGAAAGTTAATCTTTCCGAACAGAGGACCTAAACTCCCGAGGGCGTAAAACACCCGTCCGGCATTTGGCACAAGAGGTAGAGTGGGTTTTTTTGGGCCAAGGAGGGATTATGGGGTATATTGGAGGCGGGTTGAGATGAAGATCACGGATATTTTGGATGAAGCTTCAGTCGTCCAAGATTTACGCTCGGCCAATAAAAAGGGCGTTTTAGAGGAGCTCTCCAACGTCTTAGTACAAAAGGGAAGGTTGCCGGAACAAGATAGGGTCGTCGAGGTCCTTTTGGAAAGGGAAAAACTAGGAAGCACGGGCATTGGCGACGGCATTGCCATTCCCCATGGGAAGATGAAGGGGATCAAGGAATTGGTTGCCTCTTTTGGCCGCAGCATAAAGGGGGTCAATTTCGAATCAGTCGATAACAAACCGACTCATCTCTTCTTTTTACTGGTTGCACCAGAAAATTCGGCGGGAGTTCATTTAAAGGCCTTGGCCAGGATTTCACACCTTCTGAAGGATCCCGGTTTTAGAAATCGCTTAATGGAAGCAAGGGACCGTCAGGGTCTGTTCCGGATCATCGTCGAAGCGGACCAGAAGTTTTAGGAGGTTCCACCCCTTTGTGTGGAAGGTGGAATGGGGAAATGGACTTTATTTTGGTTGAGGAATTAAGGAAGGAGAGGGAATATGGGTTGGATTTGAGGCTGCTTGCGGGGAAGGGAGGGCTAAAAAAAAAGATCAGTGACCTCCGCATCCACAAACTCGGTCTCGCCCTGGCGGGCTTTACTGATCACGTCCAACCCCATCGGATTCACATTTTAGGAAATACCGAGCTTTCCTACCTCAAGGCGTTACCTCCAAAGAAGCGGCAAGAAATCATTAAGAAGATATGTTCCCTCAAGGTCTCCTGCCTCGTCGTTACGGCAACCCAGAGCATCCCCAAGTCCCTCATTCGAGAGAGCGAAAAGGCATCCATTCCCCTTTTCAAGACGAGGTTGATGAGCCGCTTTTTCATCGAGCGGGCCACGAAGTTCTTGGAGCAAAAGTTGTCGGCCACGACGAGCGTTCACGGGGTCTTTGTCGATGTATTCGGCGTCGGAGTGCTCATATTAGGTCGAAGTGGGATCGGAAAGAGCGAATGTGCATTGGACCTCATCACGAGGGGTCATCGATTGGTGGCCGATGACATGGTTCATATTCGAAAGATACCGCCTTCAGCGATCTTCGGCACGGGGTTCGATCTCGTCAAATACCATATGGAGATTCGAGGTCTGGGGATTATCGATATCCGGAGCCTTTTCGGGATGGAGGCGATTCGGCAGAGGAAGAAGGTTGATTTGGTGGTGGAGTTAGTCGAATGGCAAGCTGATTATGACCGTCTTGGCTTGGAGGAGCAGAGATATACGACATGCGGGGTCGAGCTTCCCATGGTGCGGATCCCCGTAACTCCTGGTCGGAATCTGGCTACCATTATCGAGGTGGCGGCAAAGAATCACCTATTGAAGGGGATGGGTTACCACGCCGTGATGGAGTTGGACAGAAGATTGACCGAAAAGATCGCATCCGAGGGGAGTAGGAATAAGCCAAACGGGGACGAGATAAAGTGAGGAACTTGAGGATTGTCCTCATCAGCGGTCTTTCCGGGTCGGGAAAGACTACCGCCATCAAGGCCTTGGAGGATATGGGCTTTTATTGTGTCGATAACCTCCCCATTGTGCTTTTCCCCACGTTCGTAGACCTGTGCTCGCAGTCAGCGGGTGGGATAACCAAGGCGGCACTGGGTATCGATATTCGAGGAAAAGAGTTCTTGGATGGATCTCGCCAAATCATTCACCAGCTGCGGGAAGAAGGATATTTGATCGAAATCCTCTTCTTGGAATCCTCCGATGAGATTCTGGTAAGAAGATATCGTGAGACTCGCCGTCAGCATCCGCTGGGCATTGGAAAGTCCGTACTTGAGGGAATTGAGTCAGAGAGGGAGGGGTTGACGATCATACGGGATATGGCCGATAAAGTGATCGATACATCGGAATTTAACGTTCACGAGCTCCAAGATGCGATCCGGAGATATTTCTCCGACCAATCGAGGCTGAGGAAGATGACCATTACGCTCCTCTCCTTCGGATATAGCTACGGCATTCCCCTTGAGGCCGATTTGCTGGTGGATGTGAGATTTTTGTCCAATCCTTACTTTATCGACGAGTTGAAACAGTTGACTGGAGAGGACCCCCAAGTTGCCGAATACGTGTTGAAGTCCGATGAGACGCGTGAGTTCCTGAGGCGTTTTCGAGAGCTGCTGAAATTCTTGATTCCCCTGTATAAAAAGGAGGGGAAGAGCTATTTGACCATTGCCATTGGATGTACCGGGGGTAGGCATCGATCCATCGTGGTGGCGAATACCGTGAAGGCGTACCTGCGGAAAAGCCTCAAAGGGGGAGATGTTATCCTGAGAACAACTCATAGGGACATTGGAAAGGGTTAGGAGAAGGCAGATGGTGGGAATTGTTATCGTTACCCATTTGAAGTTGGGAGAGGAATTACTGGCCGTGGCCGAATTGATCGTGGGGAAGCTCAAACAGTTCCAGGCCGTTTCCATTAACCCCAAAGAGGGGGTGGAGGAGATTAAAGAGAGGATCTCCGAGGCCATCCGAAGGGTCGATAAAGGGAAGGGAATCCTTATTCTAACGGATATGTTCGGGGGAACCCCTTCCAATATTTGCCTTTCCTTCCTGGGGGAGTGGAAGATCGAGGTGATCACTGGGGTGAACCTGCCCATGTTACTGAAGCTCGCCACCTCCGAGGAGGAAAGGGATTTAGCGGAATTGGCGGATTTCATCAGGACGTACGGTCAAAAGAATATCAATTTGGCCAGCGAGATATTGAAGAAGAATTTGAAAGGGAGATAGGAGCGGAGTGAAGATTGGTGCTGCAGTAAGAGGGAAAGAGGCCTGAGGTCAGAGGTTAGAGGCGGGAGGGGGAGGTCAAGGTTGAGGTTAAGGCTGAGGAAATAAACATGGTGCTGCGGTGTTGCGGTGCTGCGATAGATAAAAGTGCTGCGGTTGTGCAGTGCTGCTGTGCTGCGGTTGACCGCACATGCTGAGGTTCACGATACTGAGGGGGAGAGTGTGATAAGGCATTCATTTTGTGGTATGTTAATTTTTTTCAAAAGAAAACTCTTACCTCCCTTCGATCCGATGCTCGTGAGGTGACCCGTTCGAAGTGAGCACGCCATGGCCATTGAGGTTAGGAGTTTCGTCATCAAGAATAAGTTGGGCCTTCACGCAAGGGCGGCCGCACTGCTGGTTCAGAAGGTGAACCAATTCGCTTGCGACATCAAGATCGAGAAGGACGGCCTGGAGGTGAATGCTAAGAGCATCATGGGGGTTATGATGTTGGCAGCGGCCAAGGATTCGAGGGTAACCATTAAGGCGGAAGGGACCGACTCTCAAGAAGCCTTAAAGGCCTTGGGAGAACTGTTCGAAAATAGGTTCGGGGAAGAATAATGGCCAATCAACAATTTATTAAAGGAGTGCTGAAGGGAATTGCAGCCAGCTCCGGGATCGTCATAGGAAGGGCTTTTTTGGTGCATCGGGGAAAGATGAGAATTCTCCAGAAGGCCATCGACCCCCCTCAGGTGGCCGCGGAGATAAAACGGTTTAAGAGGGCCATCGAGAGGTCAAAGCACCAACTCCTAGAGATTAAAGAGAAGATCACGGCGGAAGAGGTGAGAAGGCACTTCTTCATCCTGGATGTCCATTTAATGTTCCTGGATGACACGATGCTAATCCAGGATACCATAGAGGTGATTAAGAACCGGAGGATTAATGCCGAATGGGCGTTGGATATCATTATTGGGAAGTTAAACACCGCCTTCGATACCATTGAGGATGAATACCTCAGGGAGAGAAAGAGCGATGTAAATTACGTGGCCCAGAGAATCTTCCGGAATTTGATGGGGAGCGGGCACGATGATTTGGCAAAGATCAAGGGAAATGTTATCGTGGTGGCTCATGATCTCTCGCCGGCCGATACGATCCAGATGAACCTCAATCACGTGGCCGGCTTTATCACCGACATCGGCGGCAGGGTTTCCCATACCGCTATCCTATCCAGGTCTTTGGGGATCCCCGCTGTTGTGGGACTGCAGACGGTTACCTCTATGATCAATGGGGGGGATCTCCTGATCATCGACGGGTATGGGGGAACGGTTATCATCAACCCCGATGAGGCGATCTCCGAGGAATATATTGAAAAACGGAAACAGATCAGACTACTTGAGAGGGAGGTGCTCAAGTATGCGACACTACCATCCGAGACACGCGATGGCTATCGGATTAAAATGGGAGCTAATATAGAGTTGGTAGAGGAGCTTCCCCTGGCCATCCGCCACGGAGCAGAGGGGATCGGGCTCTACCGCACGGAAATCCTCTATTTGAATCGGGAGGATCTTCCCTCGGAGGAAGAGCAATTTCAAACTTACAGGAGAATCGCTGAGGGGATAGCCCCCAACTCAGCCGTCATCCGAACCCTGGATGTCGGCGGGGATAAATTCCCCTCGAAATACGGATATGATCACGAAGCCAATCCCGCTCTGGGGTTGAGGGCTATACGGTTCAGCATCAAAGAGCCACAGCTCTTCAAGATCCAGCTTCGGGGGATTTTGAGGGCCAGTGCCTTCGGGAAATTGAAGGTCCTGTTTCCCATGATTTCAGGGATTCCTGAGGTCAGGAAGTCCAAGGCAATTCTGGAAGAGGCTAAGGGGGAATTGATGGGAGAGGGGATCCCCTTCGACGAGGGAATCGAAGTCGGGGCGATGATCGAAATTCCCTCGGCTTCTATTATCGCCGATACCCTGGCCCATGAGGTCGATTTCTTCAGCATTGGGACCAATGACCTGATTCAGTATGCCCTGGCTATCGATAGAACCAACGAGCACGTCTCCTATCTGTACGAACCCCTCCATCCTGCGATCCTGAGGATGATAATGGGGATTGTGGAGGCAGGCCACCGGGCCGGTATTGAGGTGGGTATTTGTGGTGAAATGGCCGCCGATCCCGCTTATATCCTCATCCTTTTGGGGATGGGCCTTGACGAACTGAGCATGACCCCCTTTTATATTCCCCGGGTGAAAAAGATCCTGAGAAGATCGAGCTATGAGGAGGCCAAGCAGCTCTTGGATGAGGCATATAGATTATCCACTGCTGCCGAGATTGAGGACTACGTGAAGAAGAAGATGGCGGAGCGTTTCCCTGATGATTTTACCCTAGGTTATCATTGGGACGGAACGGCATAAATGGCTAGGAGAGGGAGGAGAGTTCCATGGCGATGACTGATTACCTATTCACCTCGGAGTCGGTAACGGAAGGACATCCCGATAAGGTGGCGGATCAGATTTCCGATGCTGTTCTCGATGCCATTGTCGCCCAGGACCCAAAGGGAAGGGTGGCCTGTGAGACCATGGTGACGACTGGCATGGCAATCGTAGCGGGGGAGATTACGACGAGTTGTTACGTGGATATTTCCGGTATCGTCAGGGAGACCATAAAGGAGATCGGCTATCACAACTCCGCCATGGGATTCGATTGGGAGACCTGTGCCGTTATTACTTCTATCGATAACCAGTCGCCCGATATCGCCCTGGGCGTCAATGAAGCACAGGATCATGAGCAGGGTGCGGGAGATCAAGGGCTGATGAACGGATATGCATGTAACGAAACGGAGGAGTTGATGCCCATGCCCATCCTCTATGCCCATAGGTTGACCAAGAGGTTGGCAGAGGCGAGGAAGGACGAAATTCTCGATTTTCTCCGGCCCGATGGAAAATCCCAGGTGACCATTCAATACCTCAATGGAAAGCCCACTCGTGTGGACACCGTAGTGATCGCGGCTCAGCATAAACCGGATGTCAGCCGGACGACGCTGGAGGAGGGTATCGTGGAGGAGGTGATCAAAAAGGTCATTCCCGAGCATTTACGGGATAAGGGGACTAAGTATTTTATTAATGCCACAGGCCGTTTCGTCGTGGGGGGCCCCAAGGGGGATTGCGGCGTAACGGGAAGGAAGATCATCGTCGACAGTTACGGCGGTCAGGGAAGCCATGGGGGGGGATGTTTTTCGGGGAAGGACCCCTCCAAGGTTGATCGGAGCGCATCGTATATGGCCCGGCATATCGCGAAGAATGTCGTTGCAGCGGACCTTGCAGATAAATGTGAGGTGCAACTGGCCTATGCCATTGGTGTTGCTCAACCCGTCTCCGTGATGATCAATACGGGGGGGACGGGGAAAATACCATCGGATCAGATCGCCAAGATCATCCTCGAACAATTCGATTTGAGACCGGCCAAGATCATATCATATCTGGATCTGCTTCGTCCCATCTACAAGAAGACGGCTTGCTACGGTCACTTCGGCAGGAAGGATCCGGATTTCACCTGGGAGAAGGTTAACAGGGCCGAGGAGTTGAGAAAGGCGGCGGGATTATAAGGGGGGAGGCAAAAGAAGGGTGGATTACGATATCAAAGATATCGACATGGCGGGCAAGGGGAGACTGAGGGTTGAATGGGCAAGCCAGAGCATGCCCGTTTTGGGTGGTATCAGGGAAAGATTTGAACGGGATCGGCCCTTGGAAGGGGTGAGGATATCGGCATGTCTCCACATAACCGCGGAGACGGCCAATTTAGCCCGGGCCTTGAAGGGAGGCGGGGCGGAGGTAGTCCTGTGTGCCTCGAACCCCCTGAGTACCCAGGACGATGTGGCTGCATATCTCGTGGCGGAGGAGGAGATCCCGGTATTTGCCATAAAGGGGGAGAATAGCCAAACTTATTACGAGCATATACAGAGGGCTTTAAATCACGGTCCCACCGTTACCATGGATGATGGAGCGGATCTAGTTTCGTCCCTCCATTTCATTGCCTTGGGCAAGTGGAAAGAGCTCTCCCCAGCGGTGAGGAAGTGGGCGGAGGGGTTAACTTCAACGGCGAGAGAGGAGATGGTACGACGTGTCGTCGGGGGGACCGAGGAGACGACCACTGGGGTGATCCGGCTTCGCAGCATGGAAGCCGGTGGGGTTTTGCAATTTCCCATCATTGCCGTCAACGATGCGGATTCGAAACATTTTTTCGATAATCGGTATGGCACGGGCCAATCCACCATGGATGGCATTATTCGGGCCACCAATCGCCTCATTGCCGGCAGCGTATTTGTGGTTTGTGGATATGGATGGTGTGGAAAAGGGTTGGCCATGCGGGCCAGGGGAATGGGGGCCCACGTTGTGGTGACGGAGGTGGATCCGTTAAAGGCCTTAGAGGCGATCATGGATGGATATCGGGTAATGCCCATCTCGGAGGCAGCGGGAGTGGGTGATATTTTCTGTACCGTTTCCGGGGATGTGAAGGTCATCGGGAAGGATCATTTCCGCAAGATGAAGGAGGGCGCCATCGTGGCCAATTCGGGCCACTTTAACGTGGAGCTGGATTTGGAGGGATTGGAGGAGATCACCGTCTCCAAAGGGCAGGTCCGGGAGCATGTCGAGGAGCATGTCCTGAAGGGGGGGCGGCGGATCTATGTCTTGGGGCAGGGCAGACTGATTAATTTGGCTTCTGCAGAAGGCCATCCCTCAAGTGTAATGGATATGAGTTTTGCCAACCAGGCCCTAGTAGCGGAGTATCTGGCTTTACGCGGCCATACGTTGGAAAAGAGGGTTTACCGGGTTCCCGTTGAGATAGATAGGGCCATTGCTAAGATGAAATTGGAGGCCATGGGGGTCCGGATCGACCAACTGACCGAAGAACAGCAGAGGTATCTGGCCTCATGGGAGCAGGGGACCTAAGGCGTTGACCACGGTCCTATGGAGCCATCCATTGGTGGCGATAATGCCGTAATTGTTTTCGAATCTCTTTCCGCACGTAAAATCCAATGCTCGGTTCAGGGCATCGGTTACCTTACCCCCCGCTTCTTCGACGAGAATGGATCCAGCGGCATGGTCCCAGATTTTCTCTCGATAGTCGGGAGTCTGAGGTGACGGTATACGCATATAGATGGAGGCTGCTCCCCTGGCCAAAATGGCATATTTCGCCTGGCTGTCCATCATGAGGGGCGGCCGGGAGATACCGAGTTTCTTGGCAAGCTCGAGATGAAGGCGATGATCGGAGTGGGCTGACTCCACACTTTCCGTAAAGAATGCTTGCGGGGGTGAATTGACGTTGGATACGTGGATCTTCCTGCACGAATCTCCAGTTATATCAAGTTGGACTGCTCCTTGGCCTCTTGCAGCGACGAATAGCCCCCCTCGACTCTTCCCTCCTCCATGGGTATTGAGGATGATGTTGGGGCATATCAGGGTTCCAACTTTCACAGTACCATTTTCTATGAGCGCCAAGGCAATGGCATACTGATCACCCCTGAGAAATCCCTTGGTTCCATCGATAGGATCTAAGGCCCAATATCGATGGGAAACGGAGCCCGATCCTAAGTCGATCCGTTGACAGACCTCCCCTGAAGAGACACGGGGGGACGATGCGTTCACGTAATTGGTGACCTGGGCGAGGATTTCGCCATGCTCTGGTTTCGAGAGCTCCTTCGAATCTTCCTCGGCCACAATGGGATCGTCGGGAAAAGCGTCATTGAGAATCTTGCAGATAACCGCCTGGGAGCCATAATCGGCAACGGTTACCGGAGTCCTGTCTTCCTTCTGGATGGACCGCTTACCGATCAAATCGTTTTGGATGCTCCTCGTGAGGCGGGAGGCGGCAATCACGGCGCGAATAGCCGTTTCCCTTTCTTGTTGATAAGGAATGGTCAAGGAAAATCCTCCTCAGAAAAACGCATATCATAGGAGGGGATGTAAGGTCAAGGGAAAGAGAGCCGGAGGCTCTAGGCTAAGGTTAAGGCGGGAGGTTGGAGGCGGAAGGCGAAATGACAAATGACAAAGTTCAAAATCCAAATGACAAATAACTGATAACGAACACGGACACGGATCACGGGCACGAGAATCAACGTCAAATGTCAAAGGTGAAAGCTGGAAGGTTAAGGTTAAGGTCAAGGTTGAGGTTGAGAGTAGGGAGTAAGGAGTGAGCAGTAAGAAGACGGTGCTGCGGTGTTGCAGTAAAAAAATAGTGCTGCTGTGCTGCGGTCAAAAAACTAGTGTTGCGGTAGGAAGGAAGCAGAGTATGAGGGTAGAGGGTAGAGGTAAGAGGAGGGGGAATTAAGAGTCAAGAGTGAAGATTTAAGAGGGAAGATTTAAGAGGGAAGAGGAAGGAGGGATTAGGCAGTAGGCAGTAAGCAATGGGCAGGGTAAGGGAAAAGTGTGTGCTGGGTTTTCCCGGCCTGCTTAACCTCGTCCACAGATTACGCTGGTGGACAATGGTGTTTTTTCGGAAGTCCAGTGCATTTTATTTTGACATTTTCCGAAATATGCCTATAATATCGAATCGTTTCCATACGCGAACCCAATGCGAGTTGAAGGGATGGTTCGTAGGGAATTTGTATCGGTGAAAAAAGGGTTATGATCAGCTCTAAAATTGGCCATAGACTCGACCCCTATATTTACAAAGTAGTCAAACACCTGCTGGGAAAGGGCGTCAACCCGAATCTTCTGACTTTCTCCGGGTTTATCCTCAATGCGGGTGCGGCTTTCCTGTTGGCCATGGGATACCCGAAAGTGGGAGGTTTTGCAATCCTGGGGGCGGGGCTCTGTGACCTATTGGATGGAGCGATGGCAAGGAATCAGGGGAGGGCAACCCCTTTTGGCGCCTTCTTCGACTCGGTAATGGACCGATATTCCGACATGATTGTGCTCCTTGGGCTTCTCTTCTTCTACGCGCGTCGGGGCTCAAACAGTATGGTGGTTTTAACCTCGGTGGTCCTCATCGGCACGGCCCTGGTTCCCTATGTCCGAGCCAGGGCAGAAGGAGTGATCGAAAAATGTGCCGTCGGCCTCTTGGAGAGGGCAGAGAGGATAGTGCTCCTTGCGGTGGGAGCGCTCTTCAACCTGATGGTACCTATTCTCTGGATTCTGGCCGTTTTCACCCATTTCACCGTTATTCAGCGCATCCACTATACGTGGAAACAGCTCAAGGAGAAGACGGACCTTAACCCTGAAGACGGGGCACCATAGAGGTTGGGTCATCCTATTGTTTCCCCGGCATCTTTTCAATTTCCTCTATCAGGGCTTGGATGAGCTCCTCTTCGAGGCATTTCCTCAGGACCTTTCCCTCACGAAAGAGTAATCCCCCCCGCTTTCCAGCGGCAATTCCCACGTCCGCTTCGCGCGCCTCCCCAGGGCCATTTACCACGCAGCCCATGACGGCGACCCGAATGGGGTTGCGCAGGTACTTCAGCCTCCTCTCCACTTCCTCGGCCATGGGAATCAGATCGATCTCGCATCTTCCACAGGTGGGACAAGAGATGATGTCTGGTCCCCTCTGGCGGAGGCCCAGGGCCCTCAATATTCCATAACCGACCCGTACCTCCTCCACGGAATCCCCGGTCAACGAGACTCTGAGAGTATCCCCGATGCCCTCATGGAGGAGGAGGCCGATGCCGATGGAGGATTTGATGGTGCCGGGAATAACTGTCCCTGCCTCCGTCACCCCCAGATGTAAGGGGTAGTCCACCTCGCGGGAAATGCGGCGATAGGCCTCGATGGTCCTTGTCACATCAGATGCTTTCAGGGAAACCTTTATTTCATGAAAATCCAAGTCCTCCATGAAACGGATGGAGCGAAGGGCACTTTCCACCATGGCCTCAGGGGTAGCCCCTTCATATTTGGTCAGGAGATCCCTCTCCAGAGAGCCAGCGTTGATCCCGATACGGATGGGGACGCCCCGATCCTTGGCCATACCGACGATATCCTCTATTCTCCTTTGCCCTCGGATAGTACCCGGGTTAATTCTTATGCCATCCGCTCCCCTTTCCATGGCTTTGATGGCCAATCGATGATCGAAGTGGATATCGGCCACCAGGGGCAGTGCAACTCTTTCCCGAATCTCGCCGAATCGTTCGCAGGCCACCTTATCGGGGATAGCCACCCTCACGATTTCACATCCAGTGGCCTCCAAACGTTGGATCTGGGCCACGGTCTTATCCACATCCCGGGTGTCGGTCTTCGTCATAGACTGCACCGAGATGGGGGCATCACCTCCTACCTTAACCCCACCTACTGAAATCTGCCTTGTCCTCTTTCTTTTCATATCGGCAAAAAAGTCCGAAGGGAAATGGAGTGATCGGCCTTTGGTTACTAACTCCCCGGCATAGCCATGGGAGAGGCGAAAGAACCGGCGAGCCCTTTTG
>JAUWDQ010000252.1 GCA_030608745.1 Pseudomonadota bacterium
CTTTTCTTGTCTTACCCTGTGAAATGCAGCCCGGTAAGGAGGGACATTCGACGACAAAGGCCCCATCTTCATCCTCTTCGATGATGATTCGATATTTCATCTGCTTTTCTCCTGGATTCTCTTTCTTTTCATAAGCCTATCATATCACACTACGCAAAACAGTTGAAGTCGTTTCGATGCGAAGTTTGAGGGACGCTCGTGCTTACCCTCATCCAGCCCATTACGCTCGAGGACAACGGTGTTCTCCGGAAACTGAGAAAACGTAAGAACAAATCCCTTGCCACATAATGGGGAAGGTGCTATTTTTTAGGTGATCCAATGATAGAAGAGTGTGAGAATGTCTTAAGAGCCATTCGGGAGGACAATACCTCAGGTGCCTCGGAATTGGTCCACAGGGCGGTTCAGGGTTTGATTCTCTTTTCCGAAACATCGAAGAACCCCTCCCCCTCTCGCCTCAAAAGAGACCTCCTTGACTTCGTGAAAAGGCTCATCTCCTGTCAACCTACCATGGCACCCTTTTTGAACTTAGCCAATGCGGCATTGATGGGGATAGAGGACGTGGAGGATGTCGATGGGATAAGGGAGGCCGTGGGGGAGGCGGCCAAGGCCTTCTTGAGGGGGGCAAGGGAAATCCCACGACGGATCGCCATCCATGCAGCCAACCTATTATCCGGTAAAGATGGGATTTTGACCCACTCCTATAGCTCCACGGTCTTTGAGGCGATCCGTTCTGCTGCCACTTCGGACAGGGATCTGAGGGTCATCTGTACGGAGTCGCGGCCCGCCCTTGAAGGGGTGAACCTGGCCAAAAAATTAGCTGCAGAAAAGGTGAAAATCCATTTGGCCCTGGACTCGGCAGCTCCTTCCCTGTTGAGGGACGTGGACCTGGTTCTGACAGGTGGTGATGCCCTCTCACCCTCTGGCCTGGTCAACAAGATAGGTACCTATGGCCTTGGCATTGCGGCCAGAGCCAACGGCGTTCCGTTCTATGCACTCTGCGGAACGGATAAGATCTTGACCGAGGGATTGGCTAAAAGGCTAAGGATTGAACCGAAGGATCCGGGGGAGGTGTTGCCAACGCCTCACCCCGGGGTAGAGGTGATCAATCACTATTTCGATATCACCCCCATCGAATTCCTCTCCGGTGTGGTTACGGAGGAGGGAGTCTGGCAGAGGGATCAACTTAATCGGTTCGTAGCGGGTTTAAGGGTGTGCAAAGCCCTAAGGGAAGGGTGGATATGACCACCATCTACCTGGTTCGGCACGGACAGACGGCATGGAATAAGGAGGAGGTGTTTCGGGGGATGGCGGATATTCCCCTGAACGAGACCGGTCGTAAAGAGGCCCTCTTGACGGGGGAGTATTTAAAAAAGGTAAAGGTGGATGCGATATACAGCAGCCCCCTCTCCCGGGCCGTTGAGACGGCAGAGGCCATCGCCCGCTACCAGGGCAAGGAGGTTTTGATCTCGGATGGGTTGATCGACATCGATTTTGGCCGGTGGCAGGGGATTTCCCATGAGGAGGTCAGAAAAAGATATGGGGAGTTATACCGGAAGTGGAAGGATACTCCCCATCTGGTGAGGTTTCCCGAGGGAGAAAGCTTGGAAGATGTAAGGGAAAGGGCCCTGAGGGCAATTGATGAGATCATCCCTGACCATGGCGACGAAACGCTGGTCATGGTTTCCCATCGGGTGGTCAACAAAACCATGCTCTGCGGCCTTTTGGGATTGGATAATTCGCATTTCTGGCAGATCGGTCAGGACACGGGCTGCATAAACATCTTGGAATTTGGGGAAGGGTTCACCCTTCGTCGTCTGAACGACACCTCTCACCTTGTGGCCATCGGGGAGGAGAGAGTCCGGATCGATTTCTGAAGGAGAGTGGGCAAGAAAGCATTAAAATCCATCATAGGCATTGAAAGGCTGTTGTTCGTCTGTACCGGAAATATCTGCCGCAGCCCAATGGCCGAGGGTCTGATGATCGAGAGGCTGAGCCAAGAGGGAAGGCAGTATCTATCTGTTTCATCGGCTGGCATCTTCGCCAATACTGGGAACCCCCCGGAGCCTTTCGCAGTCCAAGTAGCACGGGAGGCAGGGGTTGATATTTCAGGGCATAGGGCCAGGGTGGTGAATAGCGAGAGCCTAAGCTGGGCAGATATCGTTCTCGTCATGGAATCCGCCCAAAGGGAATTCGTTTCGATGGTATTTCCCACCCAATCGGCGAAGGTAACCCTTCTCGGGGATTTCAACCGTTCCCGAGGCGGAGGGGGAGAAATCGAGGACCCTTACGGCTCCTCAATAGAGGTTTATAGGACCTGTTTTGGGGAAATCGAGGAGGCCATAGATGGGCTCATTCAGTTTTTCGCGTCCTGTTCGGCCCCGAAGGATCATTGAACAAGAGGGTAATGTGAGGTGCTCGCCTCTAATGACATCCCTGAAAAACTGGAAAAGGAAGCTCTGAGCGCGTATTTATCATGTAGTCGAATTAAGATGTGCACTTTCTAACGGCATGACTGCAGCACTGCAACACTGCAGCACCGCAAGGGTATCTCGGAGGATTCCATGATTGAGGTCAGGATTCATGGTCGAGGAGGTCAGGGAGCCGTCATCGCTTCGGAAATCTTGGCGACGGCATCTTTTTATGACGGAAAATTTTGCCAGTCCTTCCCCGCCTTCGGGGTTGAAAGGAGGGGGGCACCGGTTACCGCCTTTACCCGGATTGACGACAAGGCCATCCGCATGCGTACTCAGATCTATGTCCCCGATCACATCATCGTCCTTGACCAAACCCTTCTCACCGAGGGAGTTGAGGTGACCGGGGGGTTGAAGGATGGTGGTTGGATCGTGGTCAACAGTCGGAAAGACCTGCAGGGATTCCCGGGCTTCGAAAAATACACGGTGGCCACGGTCGATGGCAACGCCATTGCCATGAGCCACGGTGTCGGAACTCCTGTCGCTCCTGTGGTGAATACGACTATTTTGGGAGCTTTCGCCAGAGTGACGGCAGTGGTAACCATCGATTCCGTAATCAAGGCGATCAAGGACATCGTTCCCACCAAAAGGGATGAAAATGGACTGGCGGCAATGGAGGCTTACGAGCAGGTATTCTTTCGTAAAGGGAGTTTGGGGAGCTGAAAGGGTGATTTTCGAAAGGGCGTGCTGTCATCCCACATGCAATCGGGGTCAATTCGAAGATCTCCTATTTCAGTTCCTTCACGTCGTATTGTAAGTCTGTGGCGGATTTCAATAAAAGCAGTAGGAGCTCAAGATCCGACTCAGTGGGCACATAAAGGTCACACTCTCTATTGGTGACAGAATCCTTAATTTTGAGACAATATTTTATACCCATGAGTTCATCAATTTTTTTCATTTTCCTTACCAATCCCCGAAGGCAGAAAAAAATGATTTTATTTAACCGAACGATATTCAGCCCGTAATTCACCTCTTCATTTTCGAATCACTCTCAGCGCTTGAAAATTCATTCGATCATCGCTCAACTTCGCTTTCTTTTACGGTTAAGGCCCAGCGTATGCCTCCTTCCGCTTCCATGACGTGTTCCACAAGCCTTTGTGATTTGAGGGACTCTAACCTGCTCGAAATCTCCTCTTTGGTGACGGTTTCCTCCAGCGCATGGTTTTCACCAATCTCGCACCATAGTTCCAAAGGAGCCAGACTTTCATA
>JAUWDQ010000286.1 GCA_030608745.1 Pseudomonadota bacterium
GATTTCCCCTGCGGCCAAGGGTAACAACGGGGTTATGCTCCAGGAGAATGAGAATATCCGGGAGGTCCGATTTGACCTTGGCAGCCACCACCTCTCTTTGGAAATTCCACGTCCTCTGGTATTCGATGAGATCGATGTTTACTAAATATCCCCTATGTTTGAAGGTCCTTTTCTCCATGGAGCCCATGAGTTGATTTGCAGTGAGCGAGTTCTTGCCAGCCTGCCTGATTATATCATTCTCATTATGGAGTCATCCACTCCCTTCCCGAAGATAGCCCTCGATGACGATATCATCCCCCAATCTCGTCGTTTTCATACGAGAAATCCGCAAGGCCTCATGTAAGTCCCGGATTTCCAGGTTTCCGACGGCCTCGATTCCTTCTCCGATAATCTTTGGGGCCATCACTATCACGATTTTATCCGCCAGCCTTTCCCTGATAAAGGAGGTGATGACCTTGGCTCCCCCCTCAACCAATACCGAGGTTACACCCATGCGGCCCAATGTCTTGAGGAGATCCTCCATATCCACTTCTCCCCGGTGATTTTTCGCTACCCATAGGATTTCGGCCCCTAAATGTTTGAGGCTTTGGGCTTTTTTCCGATTCGCTCCCTCCGTCGCTATGATAATCGTTTTATCCACCATTTCATCATGGAGGACTTTGGCTTTTAGGGGAATACGCAATCTGCTGTCCACGATGATGCGCTGAGGGTTTTTGCCTTTTGCCAGACGTACGGTGAGACTGGGATCATCCACGAGTACGGTGCCGATGCCGACAAGCACCCCATTGTGAATCGATCGCAGTGTATGCGCCAACCTTAAGGTCTCGGGGGAGCTTATCCATTGGGAACGGCCTGTCTTGGTTGCAATCCTCCCGTCCACGGATTGAGAGAATTTCAGGGTGACGAAGGGAATCCCGGTCTGAATATATTTGAAATAAGCTTCATTGAGCTCTCGACACTGTTCCTCCAAAACACCTGCCTTGACTTGAATTCCACTATCCAGAAGGCTCTGAATACCTTTTCCGTTAACCCTGGGATTCGGATCAGGCGTCCCGATCACAACCCGGCTCATTCCTGCCTCTATAAGGGCGTTCACACAGGGTGGTGTCCACCCATGGTGGCAGCAGGGCTCAAGGGTTACATACATCGAAGCGCCCCTCACATCTCCCCTTGCATTCCTCAGGGCAATGACCTCAGCGTGGGCTTCCCCATATTTCCGATGATAGCCCTTGCCCAAGATCTTTCCTTCCTTTACTATCAGGGCCCCCACCATGGGGTTCGGGCTGGTTTTACCCAATCCCCTTCGAGCAAGTATCAAGGCCTTCTTCATGAAAATTTCGTCTTCCAAGGCAATGTCCTCGTTTTAACGTTCTCGGTTCAAAAGGGGAGATATAGGGAACATGGTAACTCATGGCTTTCCAAATAGCAACGGACACAAAAAGAGGATTAACCATATTACAAAGGTGATTACCAGTAAGGAAGCTTCAGAACCCTATAAAATCATTATCTCCCTATTAAAATTTTGATGAAGTCTTTTTTTGTATGATTTGGAAGGAGATTTCAGTTTGGTAAAATTGGTGGTAAATTCCTTCATATTAATTAATAATTTTTCCTTTGCAAAAATATCATATTTTGCTATATTCTACTATCAATTATTGCGTTTAATAGTAAACCGAGGTGAAACCAAAAGCTAAAGATGGGAGGGAGAGATGAAACGCAAATCAAAGGACATTATCGAAATGGTAAAGGCAGGGTTCACCGAGAAACATATCATGAAGGAATTAGGTATCCAGACCAAAGCCTCCTTGAAAAAGATGTATTTGGACGCATTGGTTGAAGCCGGAAAGATCAAAGCCATTATAACGGAGAGGGAGAAGAAGAGAAAGCAGAGGAAACCGAAAGTTCTTACCATAGGAAAGAGGGGAACTCTTGCCCTCAGTCGTCTCATGTTAATCGGCCAATTCGGTTTTAAAGAGGGGGATAAATTCAAGGTATCCAAGAGGAGGGACAGTATTACCCTGAAAAAAACCTAACCGAAGCCCGCTATCCGTACAAATCTTTGAGCCTTTATTTCCTTGTCCCCGTCCCACATACCAAAATGCACGGTAGGGATCGGTAATCCGGTTCAATCTCCCCATACTCAGACGGAATTGTTCCTCAAGGGACAACCCACGCGTCGTTTCGGCGGGAAAAATGATAGTTCCTTTCTTTTTCGGTAGACCTCTTCAAATCGGTTGAAGCGAGGAGGTTTTGCAATCTTTAAAGCCTCGGCTATAGATTCATGAATTAGTTCCCCCGTTCACGCTTCCTTCAAGTCAAGGGGAGTAGAATCGTGGGGTTATAAGATGAGGAACCACAGGTATTGGCGGGAGGATAGAAGGACGGTTTTACCATAGGCATTCGTAACTATGAGGGATTCCTCGACCGTATTGGTTTCCTCGTACCTTTTTAACCCAATTATCCGCATTGATCCTTGACTTAAGTCAAGGAGGATTACCTTGCCGGGTTTCCCTGAATTTTCCCTTGATTTTCCATTGCAAAGATGGTTAAATCCAACGGTGTAAGTTGTAAGGAGTTTTTCGAGGATCACATATGAAGACCATATCAGCCCACCATTGTTTTATGCAACTTTATGATAGACCCGAAAGCTATTGCAACTTACCTGAGATTTTTTATCGGAAGGGGGTGAGTTGTAATGGCCAGAGGGCAGGTTAAATGGTTTAGTGAGAAGAAGGGCTACGGGTTCATTACTCAAGAAGATGGGAATGACGTATTTGTTCACTATTCCGCCATTGGTACAGAGGGATTTAAGACCCTTCGCGAGGGGGATGAAGTGGAATTTGAAGTTTCCCAGGGTGATAAGGGTCTTCAAGCCACAAATGTTAGGGTAGTGGAATGAAAAAGGAGAAATAGCGTCGCCAAGAGAC
>JAUWDQ010000290.1 GCA_030608745.1 Pseudomonadota bacterium
CGGCGCTCAGACGGCGGTCATCGCCATCATGGCCATTGCGCAGACGATGGTCATCGTCACCAAGGGCATCGACCTGTCGGTCGGCTCGGTCGCCGCCCTGGCCGGGATCCTGGGAGCCATCACGGTGCGTGATCACGGTGCGTCCCTGTGGGTTGCCGCGCTGGTCGCGATTGCCGTGGGCGCGGCCGCCGGGCTGGTGGTCCAATCCGAAGAGCTCAAGGGCATTTGGGGTGGTCTTCTGGGCCACCTCTTCGGGCTCCATTCCCTTCAGATCGGCAACCATGAAAAGGGATGTCAAAAGATCCTTGGGTTAGGATATCTTTTCCCTCCCATGGGGTTCATGCGAAATCCAGGATACTATCACATCCCCATGGAAGGAAGATCAAGGAAGCACTTGCGGGGAACATGCTGAAGGGATCGTAAAGCAGAAAACCCACCTACGGCTAATAGTTAAGCCCGCCTTGTAGATTTAAAGAGAAGAGGAAAAGAACTTCTCCCTGGAAAATCTCTATGTAAGGGCCATGGTAATGGCTTCATCCATCTTCTGGATGAACTTGAAATCCATCTCCTTCTTGATCCTTTCGGGAATTTCCTCGAGGTCCTTTTCGTTCTTCTTGGGCAGGATGATCGTTTTGATCCCAGCTCGTCTTCCCGCCAGGACTTTCTCCTTAATGCCTCCCACGGGCAAGACTAATCCCCTAAGGGTTATTTCCCCTGTCATGGCGATATCGCTTCGAACTGGCCTGTTGGTAAACAGGGAGGTCAATGCGACAAATATGGTCAATCCTGCGGAAGGGCCATCTTTGGGAATGCCCCCGGCAGGAACATGGATATGCAGGTCGGCTTTGTCGAAAAAGTCCTCCTTTATGCCCAACTTCTTGGCCTTGGTTCGAACGAAGCTCAAGGCAGCCTGAGCCGATTCCTTCATCACATCTCCTAATTGTCCGGTTAGGGTCAGCGTCTTCTCCCCCTTCATCTTCGTCACCTCGACGAAAAGTATATCGCCCCCAGTGGGAGTCCAGGCAAGGCCCGTAGCTACCCCGGCCTCGGATGTCCTCTCAGCAACCTCTGGGAAAAACTTCACCGGGCCCAGAAATTTATGGAGGGCATCCGAATTGATAATCGTCTTTTCCTTCTTACCCTCGGCCACTTCCTTAGCAACCCCCCTGCACCCAGAGGCAATCTCCCTCTCCAGATTCCTCACTCCCGCTTCCCGGGTGTAAGAGCTAATGATGGTGCTAAGGGCATCGTCCTGAAGTTCTATGTTCTCCTCCGAAAGGCCGTGCTCACTGAACTGTTTAGGGATGAGAAACTCCTTAGCGATCATCAATTTCTCGTATTCGGTATATCCCGGCAGCTCAAGTACCTCCATCCTATCCCTTAGGGTCTGATGAATCGTTTCCAGGACATTAGCGGTGGTGATAAACATCACTTTGGAAAGGTCGAACCCCACGTCGATGTAGTGGTCCGAAAAAGAAAAGTTCTGTTCGGGATCCAAAACCTCCAACAGGGCCGAAGAAGGGTCACCCCGGAAGTCCATCCCGATTTTGTCCACTTCGTCCAGCATAAAGACGGGATTATTGGAACCGGCTCTTTTGAGCCCCTGGATGATCCTTCCCGGCAAGGCCCCAACATACGTCCTTCTGTGGCCCCTGATCTCCGCCTCATCCCTTATTCCCCCCAATGAGATTCGAACGAACTTACGGCCCATCGCCCGGGCGATTGATTTCCCAAGGGAAGTCTTCCCAACCCCCGGAGGTCCGACGAAACAGAGGATGGGCCCTTTCATGTCGTCCTTGAGTTTCCTCACGGCCAGGTATTCCAGGGTTCGCTTCTTAACCTTCTCCAGGTTGTAATGATCCTCTTCCAATATATTCCTGGCATTGGAAATTTCCAAGTTATCCTTTGTGCTCTTCGACCAGGGGAGATCAACGAGCCAATCCAGGTAGGTTCGTGCAACCGTATATTCGGCCGAGGCAGGAGGGATTCTCGAAAGCCGATCCAACTCCTTTTCGGCCACCTTCAAGGCCTCCGGTGGCATCTTGGCCTTGGCTATCTGTTCTTTCAATTCCTTAGTCTCGGCGGTGTGTTCATCCATCTCACCCAGCTCTTTCTTGATGGCCTTCATTTGCTCCCTGAGATAGTATTCCCTCTGGGTCTTATCCATGTCCTCCTTCACTTGAGATTGGATCTTATTGCCCAATTCCAAAACTTGAACCTCCCGGTTCAGCAGCAGGTGAACTTGGTTGAGCCTCTCTTGGACATCGACCATCTCCAGAAGCCGCTGTTTTTCCGATGCGTTGATGTTCAAGTTGGAGGCAATGAGGTCGGTCAAAGTAGCGGGGGACTTGATATTACTGACCATCGTCCCCAATTCCGAAGTGAGGTAGGGCGCGTATTCAATGGCCTTCTGAAAAAGGCCCTTCAAGTTCATCATCAGCGCATCGACTTCGACGCCCTTTATTGATCCCTCTTCAATCGCCTCGATCCTCGCCGTATAATAGGGATTCCTTCGAATATACTCCTGTATTCGTATCCTTGAAACGCCTTGGACAATGACCCGCTGGCTGCCATCCACTTCCCGAATCATCCTGAGGATAAGGGCCGCTACACCAAATTGGTGAAGCTCGTCCTCCTTTGGATCCTCGATCTCCGATCGCTTCTGAGTTACGACCCCGATGATTCTATCCCTTTCCATGGCGTCATCGATCAACTTCACTGACTTTTTCCTGCCGACCATGATGGGCAAGATACGGTGCGGTAGAGTTTTGTGCCGGCGCCATCGTTACTCCGGAAGCAAGCCCAATCGAGCCTCAACTCATCAAATTTGAAAAGAAAGTTCAGGCAGGGGCTGAATTTTTCC
>JAUWDQ010000313.1 GCA_030608745.1 Pseudomonadota bacterium
TAAGCGCACGCTGGATATTGGGGCTTATGGCCTTCTTATCCCCTTGGTTTCATCAAAGGAAGAGGCCGAGGACGCCGTCCGTTCCGTGAAATACCCACCCAGGGGGATCAGGGGAGTAGGACCCATAAGGGCTTCGAGATACTATTTGGACTTTAAAGAATACATTGCCACCGTTGATAAAGAGCTCTTGGTCATGGTCCAGATAGAGACGAAGGAAGCAGTTGAGAATGCTGAGGCGATTATGTCCGTGGAGGGAATTGATGCGTACTTTATAGGGCCAATGGATTTATCCGCGGCATTAGGCCATATGGGTGAGGTCAATCACCCAGAAGTGACCGATGCAATAGCCCATGTCCTGGCCGTTGGAAAAAAGGCTCAGAAGGTCGCCGCAACCTATGCCTTCAGCGTAGAGGATTTACAGAAAAAGGTTGAACAAGGCTTTCAACTCATTTCCTTCGGCTCAGCTTCCCGGCTTCTGATGGGGTCCGCTCGAGAGTCATTGACTAAGATCAAAGAGGTTTTAAAGTAGGAAATTATCTGTACTGCCCCTTTCGAGGCCGTCATTGAAACACTATTCCTGGGTTGTATGGACAAAAGGGCTCAGGGAGAGTACATTTCACTGTTTGCGGATCAAGGAGGCTTCGGAGAGCGTAGTCCTCATCGAGTTGTCTGCCAAGATTTTCGGGGCAAATAGTAGCTTGCGAAAGGGATCGTGCCACCTCTTCGATTTCTCAATCGGCCATCTTATGCTATCTCCTCTGTAAGTGTTGACCAGGTAGCAATAGCTTTCTGGGCCAAAACGGAGAAGGAAAGGTAATACCATCTCTTCGCTGGAGAAATAATGTGCATAGAAACCGGAACAATAGCTGATCAGGGAGTGGAAAGGTGAAGTTATTCGAGCCTGGCAATATCGGCAAGCTTACCCTAAAGAACCGGGTCGTGATGGCTGGCATGGGTATGGGAGGGTTGATACAAGCTGACGGCAGGTTGTCACAGAGGACGATAAACTACTATGTGGCTCGCGCCAAAGGGGAAACAGGACTCATCATAACCAGCCCGTGTCAAGTAACCCGAGAGTTCGAACCCTTGCCCATTCATCCTCTTGTTCCCTTTCTTTTGGTGATTGTACGGAGCCCCGCAAGGTGATCAATGCAATCTGGGAGGGATTCCGTCTCGCCCGCCTTGTCTAAGCCTCTGGGCGGGTAGAAAAGTTTTTGACCGGATTCCGTTGTAAGGCAGCCACCCCCAGAGGAAAGGGAGGAAATATTCATGGATCGAACTGTCGATAGAATAAGCACCTATGCTGCTGACCTGACCTATTCAGACCTTACCCCGGAGGCTATCCATGCTGTGAAGAGGAGTTTCATCGATTCCATGGGTTGTGCCTTGGGTGCTTTTGCCGCAGAGCCGGTTAAGATCGCCAGACGATTAGCCTCCCGGGTTAGCAGTACTAACCCCGCATCCGTATTGGGTACCTCCATGAAGACATCCCCCGAGATGGCTGCCTTCGTTAATGGGATTATGGTTCGCTACCTCGACTTCAATGACGATTACCTCAACAGGGATGGCCCGCATCCCAGCGACAATATCTCCGCTATCATGGCGATCTGTGAGGCCTTACACGCCGATGGCAAGACCCTAGCTTGTGGTATTACCCTTGCTTACGAAATCGTCGATCAGTTGGTGGACTCAGCCGATTTTAACTTCAGGGGCTGGGATTACGTCACGGAGACAGCGATCGGCAGTGCCATGGGGGTGGGGAAGGTACTTGGTCTTTCCAAGGAGGAGATGGCTCAAGCATTGGCGTTGGCCATAGCACCTAATATTGCCCTGTGGCAAACGCGAGTTGGTGAGCTTTCCATGTGGAAGGGATGTGCTGGCCCCAATGCAGCCCGAAATGGTTTCTTTGCGGCCTTATTGGCATGGGAGGGTATGACTGGGCCCGATCAGATCATTGAGGGTACCAGCGGCCTCTGGAACCAGGTAACCGGGTGCTTCGAGCTCGGGCCTTTCGGTGGCAAGGGCCAGCCCTTCAAAATCCAGGAGACCTTCTTCAAGCCCAGGCCGATCATGTATACCGTCCTGTTGCCAGTGGAGACAGCCCTCACGTTGCGGGGGGAGATTGAGCTCAAGGATATCAAGTCCATTACAATTTTCCTCGACAAATTCTGCGTGCTCAGCAGTGCGGGGCCCGAGAAATTCGATCCTCACACCCGGGAGACGGCGGACCACAGTATACCGTACCTCGTGGTGGCTGCCCTCGTGGATGGGGAGATTACAGAAAGGAGCTTCACCCCCGGGCGGTTCCGAGATCCCCAAATTCTAGCACTGCTCAAGAAGTCGAGCATGGAAGAAGATCCCCAGTACACAACGGTTTGGCCAAAGACGTTCCACTGTCGTATCGAGGTAGAGGGGAAATCCGGCCAGAAATGGATGCAGCACCTCACAAATCCGAAGGGACACCCAGCTAATCCCATGAGCGATGCCGAGATCGAAGAGAA
>JAUWDQ010000121.1 GCA_030608745.1 Pseudomonadota bacterium
ATCAATTGATCAAGGTGGGCTATGAGGTCCTGAACCTGATAACCTTTTTCACCACTGTCAGCGATGAATTGAGGGCATGGACGGTGGTAAAGGGCACCCAATCTCCCAAGGCCGCGGGGAAGATTCATTCGGATATGGAAAGGGGCTTTATACGGGCAGAGGTGGTTTCCTTTGAGGATTTCATCCGGTGTGGTTCAGAACATGCGGCCAGGGAAAAAGGCCTTCTCCGTTCGGAAGGGAGGGAGTATGTGGTCCAGGACGGAGATATTATCCACTTCAGGTTCAACGTCTGAATCCTTCCGCCTCAAAGTGGATTGCGTTTCATCCCTCGATTCCATAGGGCTTATGAGGGTAAATTCGCCACGAAGGTGAGGGGAAAGGCATCATCTCATTTCCAAGATCAAGACCACGTGATTTTTATTGATGGCCACGAATTCCGCCTCATCGACCAGGCCTCCGGACTTGAGGGAATAAATTTTGGCATCGGTGACGGGGATGAAATGGTAATCCTCCTGATTGAGCATGTCCGTGATGCGGGTATTCGGCAGGAGGTAGACATTTCCCTCAATCCTGTTTTGAAGGGTCTGGATCTTAACGAGGATGTTTTCCTTCTTGACCCTGGTTTTGTACATCTTCACCTCCCAATCAATGGATTCCCCGGATGGGATATCTCATACGATATCCCTTTTGGTAAAGATTGACTCAAGGGTGTAACCCTTTTTAGCCAGATTTTCCCTTCCCCCCTCCTCCCGATCGACGAGGGCCAGCACCTGGACCACTCGGAATCCTTGGGCCTCCGTAATCTCAATAGCCCTCAAGATGGATCCCCCCGTGGTCACCACATCTTCAACGACGGCTACCTTGGTCCCTGGCCTTAGGTTATTGTCGCCTTCTATCCACAAGACCTTTCCGTGCTTTTTGGGCTCTTTTCGAATGATGAAGGCTGGGATCGGAACGCCCTCCAGGTAGCTGACAATGGATATGGCGGTTACAATGGGATCTGCTCCCAATGTGGGCCCTCCTACAGCTTCAACGGGGATTTTTGATCTCGTAATCATCTCATGAAAGAGCTTTCCCACCAAATACCCCCCTTCCGAGTCCAAGGTAGTCTGTTTTCCATCAACATAGAAGTGGCTCTTTCTCCCCGAGGTTAGTGTGATTTCCCCCTTTTCATAGGATTTTTCCCTGATGATTTGCAGAAGGCGCATCCTCAAGTCCACCCTCCCACCCCCTTCTTGAATGAACTGGATCTGAATCCACGCGGGTGCGTTCGATGCCAACGCCATGCGGTCTCGATAATCTCCTCCAACTTTCCATACTGGGGATTCCATCCCAACCTTCTCCGGATCTTTTCGGGGGATGCAATCAAGACTGGTGGGTCTCCAGGCCTCCGTTGAGACTCCCTGACGGGTATTGTCCTTCCCGTCACCTGAGAGGTCGCTTGGATGATCTGTTGAACCGAGAAGCCGTTTCCATTTCCCAGGTTAAAAATATCGCACCCCTCACCTGCATGTAAGGCCTCGAGGGCCAGGATATGAGCATCGGCGATGTCTACGATATGGATATAATCCCGAATACAGGTTCCATCGGGAGTGTCATAATCGGTGCCGAAAATAGAGACCTTGTGCCCTTTTCTCAGTAGAGCCTTCAACACAGTAGGGATAAGGTGGGTCTCCGGATGATGATCCTCGCCTATGAGGCCATCGGGATCTGCGCCAGCGGCGTTAAAATACCTCAGAGAAATGTATTGAAGGCCATGGGCTACCTTACAGCTCTCGAGGATTTTCTCGAAGATGAGCTTCGTCTCCCCGTATGGATTTATTGGGAGCACCGGAGAATCTTCCTCAATGGGAACTCGAGAAGGATTCCCGTACACGGCGGCTGAAGAGGAGAATACCATCTTATTCACCCTACGCTCGATCATTTCACCCAAAAGCCTTAGGCCCTTATTGACGTTATTATTGAAGTATTTCAATGGAGCTTTAGTGGAATCGCCTACCAGGCAGTCGGCCGCCATATGGATGACCGAATCGATTTCATGGCCGGCAAAGATCTCTTGGAGAATTCGTTCATCACCGATATCGCCTTGGATACATGTTCCCCCAACGACGGCTTCCCGATGCCCCGTTTGGAGGTTGTCGAGGACAATGGTCTCGATCCCCCTTTCAAGAAGCCTTTTTACGACATGGCTACCAATATAACCGGCTCCTCCGGTTATCAAAACCTTGCCCACCCCGGGCTCTCCTGCGAATTAAAGGGATATAAGACTCTGTTGATTATAATCCATTGAGCTTTTTCCTGTCAACAAGAAGCACTGGCGGTCTTTCCCGGGTTTTAGAGAAATCTATTGTCGCCGAGCCATAAGAACTTGAGAAGTGTCCCGGCTCATCGGGATTTGGAGGCAAGCAAGAGGGGTAAAGGCTCACGCTTCGGTCTCAGGGCCAAAGAATCGCGGCGAAGTGTGGGAACCCTCCTTTTTCCCAAAGGTCTCCCGAAGAAAGATGAGGGCTTGTTGGCGATCTCCTATTTCCCCCCGTATCTGTTTTTCCCGAACGCAATGAAGGATGTGGCCCACCACAGGGCCGGGTTCATACCCCAGCCTCATCACGTCCCTTCCCGTGATGAGGGTAGGGGGGGGCATGATCTTTCCCCCCTTGCAGAGGGCTTTGATTCGATGACAAAGTCGAACCAATTTTTGGTCCTTACGGGATAGCCCATTGTCCACGCTGGCCCGTTGATCCAAGAGGGAGAAGATGATCAGCAGCCTCACGGGAGTCCCCACGTGATGGATAAATTGCCTCAGGTCCTTTTGGCCCACTGTCGATCGGGAGAGCTTCAATAAGTTCGCATGATGATCCATTAACCTCTTTACCAGTTCCTTGAAGCGATTTGAAAATTTCATCCTGGTCATTATCTCATAGGCCAAATGGGAAGGAGATTCCTGGGGAATGGACTTTTCCCTGGCCCATTGGTTACCCGTAACCCGGATTCTTCTCATTCCGGCAAATAGGGCGACATAGGAGAGGATAAGCATTTCCTCCGTATGTATGGGCAAATCCCCTTCCCATCCATTCCATTGGCCGAGGCACCTGAAGAATCGTAGGCACTGGGAAAAGGCATCCAACCGGAACAGGTCCATCGGTTTCAAACCACCGGGTATCTGGAGTTCGGGGAAAATCTCTGGGAATAGACCGAGGGCGGCCAATTCCCTCATACCCAAGAAAGGCTTTGGTGAGAGGAGAATCCTATCCATTTCCATCTTTATCCTCTCCACGGAGATGCCTCTCACCAGGCCGGACTTTCCACGGATAACCCCCTTCGTCTTTTCATCCAATTGAAACCCCTCGAGGATACAGAGGTATCGAACCCCCCTGATCATCCGAAGGGGATCTCGACGGAACCCCTCCGACGATACCATGCGAATGACCTTTTTATCGATGTCTTCCTCGGATCCCGGATGGGAGTAAAACCGATGGTCACGTAAGGAATAGGCCATTGCGTTGATGGTGAAGTCCCTTTTATTGAGGTCCTCTTGGATTGTGGATCCATCTATCGAATTGAAATCGAGGATCTCATTCCCCGTTAGGATTCGGTAAACCCTCTGTTTCTCATCCTTTCCCATGGAGAAGAGATGGCCTTTGAGCTCTTGGCAGAGCTTGTGAACAAAGGTCATATCCCTTTGGTGAAGGACGAAATCATAATCCTGCCGGCCCCTGCCGAGGGTCAGGTCTCGAATGGTGCCACCAACCAGGTAAACCTCTGCCCTTTCCCTTTTTGCGATAGAGGCAAGGTGCATTAGTACTCGATCCCCATAGATTCTTTGGATTACTTCTTGGAGTTTGTGCATAGCACGTATCGAGTTGAAAAATGGGGTGCTTTGTGATAGAGATTTTAATGATCAGATTAAGCCAAAGCGGATCGATTGTCAACGGAGCGCCGCTGTTTAGGCCCTTCCAGGTGTTGGAGAATTCTCCTCGGGCGGAGGGTTTCACGAGGCGAGGCCTTTCGCTGCGACGGGAAGTTCCTTGCCATGGGATAGGTTACCAAAATTCCCTTGGGTTGCTACAGTGGAAGGGGGAAGGGGAATCGGTTGAGACTGCTGAAGGTGAGGGAGCAGTTAGAGGCGCGGGAACAGAAGCTTCTTTCACCTTTCGCCACTTTGAGCAGTAACAGTAAAGGGCGGATTGTCCAAGAAGAGGAGTGCGATATCCGTCCTGCCTTTCAGCATGACCGGGACCGGATCATCCATTCCAAGGCTTTCCGCCGTTTAAAGCACAAAACCCAGGTATTCTTGGCCCCGACCGGGGATCACTATCGCACCCGTTTAACCCATACCCTTGAAGTTTCTCAAATTTCCAGGACGATCTCCAAATCCCTCCGACTCAATGAGGATTTGACCGAGGCCATTGCCCTCGGGCATGATCTGGGACACACACCCTTCGGCCATGCTGGTGAGGAGGTTCTTGACAGGCTCGTTCCGGGAGGTTTCCATCACGCAGAACAGAGCTTGAGGGTGGTGGATGTACTGGAACGGGATGGCATGGGATTGAATCTAACTCTTGAAGTCAGGGATGGGATCTTGAGGCATTCGAAGGGGAAGGGCGAGATCATATGTGAAGATCTATCCGAGATGCCAGTAACCCCAGAGGGGCAGGTTGTTCGGATCGCCGATATCATTGCCTATATCAATCACGATATCGACGATGCCCTTCGGGGAGGGATCATTAAGGATGAAGATATCCCCGAGAGCTGTTCTCGGATTTTGGGATACACCCACTCCCAACGGATCAATACCATGGTGGTCGATCTCATTGCCTGTACGCTGGAGAAATCACGCTTTGAGCTCTGTCTCTCGGAGGAAATCTCGGAGGCAATGGTTAAACTGCGGGATTTCCTTTACGATCGGGTATACGATGTGGACAAGGTCCACGGGGATTTCATCAAGTCGTCAAAGATCGTAGGGGAACTTTATCATTATTTCATCGAAAACGAAGAGAATTTCTTGAGGGAGATAGTCAAGGAGGAGCTCTACGATGCCTTGGAACTCTGCGTGAGTGATTTCATCGCAGGCATGACGGATCGGTATGCCTTTAAACTCTACGAGAAGATTTTCCTTCCCCTTCCCTGGATGATTTTTTGAAACCCTCCCTGTACCCCTCCTCATGTCACCGTTAGCTCTGCCTCTCCCAGCAACCTGAGTTTGAGATAAAAGCAATCTCTCGCTGTGGTTTCACTACCTTATATATGGAGTATTTTTGGAACCTGTTTATCATATAGGGACTCAGAGTCTTTGCCACAGCGGACCTACGGCCATGGGAAACCGGAGGGAAGACTGGAATGGTTAGATACCGGAGTATTGGAAAAATGGAATGATGGAATAGTGGGTATCAAAACCGGAATGTTGGAATAATGGAATGATGGAATATTGAGTATCAAAAACAGATAAGATGTCAACGATCAAACCACCTAAACCGAATAAACGCAAATAACTCAACACATTCAATAAACTCAATAAACCCAGGTAACCCAATAAACCCAACAACCCATCTTAACGATCTAAACCGAATAAACGGAATAAACTAAATAAACCGAACAGACCGAATAAACTGAGCAAACTCAGGAGACTTCCAGTCCCGAGAGCTTGACATTCCCTTAATCTGTGAGATACTTGTTATAAATTTAGATTTTCCCTCAACTTTTTCCACCCCAGTCAAGGAGGGTTTATCATGGCAAGGGAGATTCTCATTGCCGATGGTAACAAGGCAGCTCATAAGGCCTTCGAAGAGATCTTCAAGGAAACCGATTACAATCTCATCTTTTCCGAAAACGGCGAAGATGCCCTCCTGAAGATGAAATTGTCCAAACCGGCCCTCGTCATTGCCGATGTCACCATGCCCGATAAGAATGGGAAAGAACTCTGCGAGATGCTTAAAGGAGACCCTAATCTGAATAAAATCCCCTTTGTGCTTTTGGGAGGCCCTTTCGATGAGGATATCGAAGAGGAAAAGAAACAGGTGAGGGCCAATGGGGCCATAACGAAACCCCTGCAGGGGGAACCTATTCTAAAACTGGTGGATGGATTGCTGACGCCTCGACCAGTTGAGGCGACAAGGGAGGTTAAGGAGGAGATCCTGGAGTTGCAACCCATGGCGGAGGTGACCAAAGCGGTGAGTTCCCAGGGAGAGGAGGAGATCATTGACCTATTGGATATCATCGAGGAACCGGTGGCCAGAGCTGAAGAAGCCCCTGCTGAAGTTCCCGGAGAAGCTATGAAAAGTGTAGAAACGCGGGAATCGGAGGGAGGGGGACTTGTGGAGGAGAGTGCCCTAGCCGATCTCGAGTTAGCGGAGGATATGGAATTCCCAAAGGCCGAGGAAGCAATCCAAGCCCCGGAGATGGAAGGGCCCGCTCCGGAGCCTGGGGTCCCTGAGAAGGTGGATGTCAAGACGGAGCCGGCTGTGACGGAGGGTGAGATTTCCTCCGAAGAGGGTATTGGCAAGGTCAGTGGCACTGAAGAACAATATCCGGGTCCACAGGAGGGGACTTTTGAACCTGAAAGAGGAGGATTCGGCGCTGAAGAGAGTGTGGAGGAGGTTCCCACCGAGGAAATGGGAGAATTGCTCCAGGATGTTCTGAAGGGGAAGGGCTTGGAAGAGGCCTTTGCGGAGGAGGGGGAACAACCGCCACTCGAGGAGAGCTCTGAACCTGCAAGAGGGGAACTTGGAGCTGAAGAGAGTACGGAGGAGCTTCCCACCGAGGGAATGGGAGAATTGCCCCAGGATGTTCTGAAGGGAAAGGGCTTAGAGGAGGCTCTGGCGGAGGAGATCGAGGAATTACCGGGGGATCTCCTCGGAGAGGAGGAGCCAAAAGAGACCCCCAGGGAATTGGAAGATACCCCGGATGAGGGGAAGGTGGAGCTAGAGGGATTGGTGGGGGAGCTGGGGAAGGAAGCTGGAGTGCCGAGGGAGGAAGAGGGGGCCTTGGAAGAGGCATTAAAGGAATTGCCTGGGGAGGTCCTTAAAGAGGGAGAATTGGAAGAGCTCCCCGGAGAACAGTTGCCCGGGAAGGAGCTGGAGGGGCTACCCCAAGAGGTTTCTCATGAGATGGATTTGGAGGGCTTAGCCGAGAAGGTCTTGAAGGAAGAAGATCTGCAAGCTTTTGGCGAAGAAGGTTTGGAGAAAGAGGGACTGGAGGAGTTTCATGAGGAGGTTTTCAAGGAAGGGGAACTGGAAAAGATAGCCGAGGAGGCCACGAGGGACCAGGAGAGGGAGGAAATTCCGGAGGGTGCTTTAGCGGAGGCTATCGAGGAATTTACCGGGGAGACGGTGAGAGAGGAAGAGGAGGCGGGGCTTCAACCCTCTCCGGAGAGACCGGTTCAAGAGAGGATTTCCGGAGCGATCAAGGAATTGGTAGAAGGCATGAGCGCAAAAATCCTTCCTCAATTGACAGAGGCCATTGCCGCCGCCGCCGCCGAGAGGATCGAAAAAACGGTCCAGAAAATAGTACCTAAAATGGCAGAAGAGGCCATTCAGCAGGAGATACAGAGGTTGGAAAAAATCAAGAAGGGAGAGGACTTTGATATATAGGCCAGTTTACGTTGCCGGGGCGGGAGCTTGCTATGGATGCGCAGCTTCATAGTATGGATCGTTGGGATCGGGGTAGGCGGGGTTGGCGGGTTTGGCATGGACCGGCGCATTTTCGATCTGCTCCAGAATGTCGGCGCCCTCGGTCAGGAAGCCGACAATCGTGTAGCGGAAGTCGCCGTAGCGGTACGG
>JAUWDQ010000205.1 GCA_030608745.1 Pseudomonadota bacterium
CCCATGATGATGAGCTGTGCCAGGGAAACAAGGGCAAACAAGCTTGAAACTCCTTCGCTACGTTCGAGGATCACGTTACCGGCTATGATGAAATACCAAACCACGGGGAAAAAATAGTAAAAGTACCAATACCTACAGAGATGTTCATCCATCCACACTGTTCGGAACATCCTCGATTATTCACCTCCCCTTGCAGATTTTTTTAAAATTACACTGTTCACTAATCCGTCTATCGTCAACGGGTTTGAAGCAAGATTCGTCCTTTGGAATATTGGCCTCCACATCGGTGAGGAGGAATTTCATGTCGGCTATACTCCCCCGAATGTAACCCTTTATGTCCTCGATATTCCTCCTTGTGATGAAAAAATCCTTTGGAGTATCGGTAGATAGGTTATACTCGATGATCTTTATCTTCCCCGGATCAATCCCCCACTTCTCCAAGACATAGAGGGCATAACAGGATAACTGAATTGAGTTGTCCTCAGTGGTACTCTTCCCCGTCTTCCAATCAATAATGGTGATGTCGGAGTCCGATCTGAAACAGCAATCCATAACTACCCAGATTTTAACCCCCTCGAATATGAAGTGGGAAAATTGCTCAGTCTCCAGCCAATGACCCGGGGGGATCTCTTTCAGCCCTCGAAATATCTCCGAATTGTAGAAATTCCTCAGGCAGAGTTCCACATTATGGGCGGTCTCCCTCCACAACTCATCGGGGACACCCAGCTCGTATTCGTGTTCGAAGAGAGCACAGCTCTTGGGCGTCCGGAGGTAATTCTTCATCTTGGAGGACTTGAAGTCGGCCCTCATTCTGTTGAGAGTGATGGAAATGATCTGGTCTATATCAAGGATGGGAATCCCTCTCTGCAGGTTCTTAATGGTCCGTTCTATGCACTGATGAACCCTTTCGCCGGCCCACATTTGCCGAGTTTTCAGGTTCTTTAGGATGTAGATTTGGCGGGTCCGTGAAGGGGCATCATCCAGCCAGCCATTCCAGTATCCGTAGTAATTCAAGTAATACTGCCTGAGGCAGGTTTGAAAACTTTCATCCCTGGACTTGGACCACGAAAATTCGTTTTTGAACTCCTTCATGTACCCAATGGATCCAATTCAAAGGTTTCTTGCCAAGAAAAATTCTATCGGAGTCTCTCCTTTTCTACAACATAAATAAACCAGTCTCCTGAGTTTTTTGGGTGCTTCCGTGTCCCTTCACTAATGCCCCCGGCCCCTTGCCCAAATTCCCTTTCGCTCCGGGATTACCTCCGAATAATAATAATCCCCACTATTATCATGATCGCACCGACCAGTCTATCCCGGCTTATCCTTTCCGAAAACAAGAACAGACCACCCAGAATAGCAATCAATGGAAATGCCGATATGATGGGGATCACTCGGGAGATCATTCCATATTTGATGGCGTAGAAATAGGCGAGATGGCCCAAAAGGGAGGCCAAAATCCCCTCCGCACAAATCAGGCCCCAGCTTGAAAATTCGGTCTGCACTAGTTGGCGGAAATGTCCCGTCACGATAACCCAGATCAACATGATGAGGCTGATAATGAAGCTCCTCATCGCCAGCCCTGTCCAAGGATCTATCCGAAGCATGGCGGCCTTACCGAAAAGGGGAGCAACCCCCCAGCAAATCATGGCCCCCAAAGCGAAGACAAAATGGGAAATTCTCACGGGATTCCTCCTTTTTCGGGAAATGCGTTTTCCCCCTTTTATTCCACACGTGAGAGCGCCCGAAGGAAGGAGAAAGGGGTTATGCTATTGTATCTGACTTTATCCATCTTCTCGCCTAATACCGACGAAAGAGGGATTTGCGGCGAAGTACTGCAATAGAGTGATGCCTTTAGCTCCAGCGGCTACGTGGATTTTAGGAGGAGGATGGATAGAAACAATCCTTGCCCGATTTTTTGGCTTCGAGAAGGTATTGATCCGCCTTGATGATCAGGTCATCTTTAGTTTTGGCATCAGCAGGATAACCGGCTAGGCCGATGCTTATCGTCAAATTCCCTTCGATGGAGCTTCCATAAATCTGGATCTTCATCTCCCTCACCTTATTCACCAAACGCCTTGCCACATGAACTACATTCTTCCCGCTGGTCTCCGGAGTGATGATGGCGAACTCCTCCCCCCCATATCGACAGATATAATCCACCCTTCTACAATTCTCCTTAAAAAGCCTCGTGATATCCTGAAGGACCTTATCCCCTGCCGGATGGCCATAGGAATCATTGAATCGCTTAAAGTCGTCGATATCGATCATGAGCAGGCTGAGGGGATGTTCATAGCGGGCGGACCGGGCCACCTCTTGAGTTAGGAGTTCATAGAAGTGACGATGATTATATAAATCCGTAAGGCCATCAATGATCGAGAGGTATTGATAAAATTCCCTCTTCTTCCTCTCGGCGAATAAGAGTTCCCTGGTCTCAATGATGGCCCTCTGTCGATCCAATGCCTCGTCAATGTGCTCCATCATCTCTTCCATTTTTAGGGGTTTCATCATATAAGCATTGGCCCCGGCATTCAATGCACTCACTGAATTTTCCAGGGAGGGTTTAGCTGTGATAAAGATCACCGAGGTATCGGGGTGGATGTTCTTAATCATCTTTAGGAAGTCCAAACCCGTCATATCGGGGAGTTCGACCTCAACCACGGCGATGTTATAGAAGAACTCCTTAACCTTGTCTATTGCGTCCTTTCCATTTGGCGTCACATCGGTGAAATATCCGGCTTCCTGAAATCTCTCCATCAAGCTTGCGCGAATCTCCTCGTCGTCATCGACAATCAGTGCGCTCACCCTTTTTCCTTTTTCCCTTTCATCCTCCATGTCCAACTCCCAATACAGTTATTGGCCAAACTAAAGTATCCTTAATTTTTTCCCCACTTTTCCCGAAAAGTCAAATTATTTTCTTACCACCTTGCTGGGCAATATTGCCACCAACGATGTTATCAACGATAGACTTTATGACTCGCAGAAAAATTCCTCTGGGAATATCCACCGTCTTTATCTCAGCGTAAATCCGTTTGAAGACTCGATGTCTCCGCTCACTTTCTAAGGCTCCCTTATCCACATCACTCGCCTTATTTAAGGGATTTCTCCTTCTCTAGTGATCTCAAACCCTCCATTCTCTTCCCCAGTTGATTCGTTAGGGCCTCGATTTCCCGGTCGATTTCTTCGATCTCCCTCTTCTCTCGAACCACCGCCTTTCCCCTTCCCCTTTTCCGGATCATCCTGAGCCTCTTCGTTTCCCTCTCTTGCCTCAATCTCTCCAGCCTATCCGTCATGTCAGCTATCGAGCTCCTGATCTCCTCCATCTCCTTCTCGAGCCGCTCTTCCCTCACAGCCCCCTCCTCCACTTCCTTCACCTTCGTAACGATCTTTGGGGGGGCCTCAGATCGAGGCTTTTGCGTTCCCCTTGTTGATGAAAGCCGATAAACTTTCAAATCCTCCCTGTATTGATCAGGTACTTTGTTGAGCTCATCGACGATATGAACTTTGCCCGCGCTATCTCGCCAGCTATATATCAGCGTTTGCGCATAGCCAAAAGCAGAAAAGAATACGGTCAATGCCAGGGGAATGATGGCCTTCTTCATGATTGTAACCCCCCATTCCTCCCTTCTATTATGATCTTCCTTCTCCATGCATTTATCCCTTGCGTGAATCTCACTCCAGATCTTCTTTGCCTATCACCCTCCTCCACCCCTTCTTCTGGGACAACCCTCTCTTTTCCTTCCTTCGCCTCTCCTTCTCTCCGAGGGAGACTACAGTGGGTATTCTCATTTTTACGGGTTTATTGAGCTGTTTCAGCCTTTCTTGGAGCCGCTGAAAGGCCCTCCTCTTATTTACGGCTTGATACCGGGATTCGGTGGCCGTCACAGTCACCCCAGATGGAAGGTGTTTCAATCTCACAGCCGTCTCTTTTTTATTCTTCCTCTGGCCACCCGGCCCCCTGGACCGATAATACTCGGCCCGAACTTGCCCGTAGAGGGTTTCTAAATCGGTGGCATATCTCTTCCTCGATGATCTTTCAGTCATTAAGCCGGGACCCTTCCCGTTGAAATCCCTCACCCTCCCATGGTTCGGCACATCAACTCAATGCCCTGATCTCTGTATGGATTTGTCCCAAACGAGTGGTGACGATTCCCTTAATTTCACTGCAACGAAGGAGAAGGGATTGGAAATCCCGAATTTTCTCCGTTCCCTCTAGTTTCTTGAGAATAAACTCCAAGGCCTCCCTTTCGGCATTCCTCTTTGCAATTTCCAGCCGCTTTTTAAACTCTTCCTCGATTCTCTTGGGATCCATCTCCCTCTCCTCTTTCCGCAAAATTCCAAAAGTCTACTTCTCAACGGATTTAAAGAGCTCCACTTGTTCCTTCAGGACGCTATTACTCTCCCTCAATTTGCGGTTTTCCGCGGCAAGGGCTTGAAATCTTCTCTCCAGCTCTCGGAACCGGGGAAGTCGCATATAAACATAATAGGAAAAGGCTACCAGTAGTAGTGCTACTCCGGACAGGAGAACCTCATAAAGCCCCAACTCACCTCTGAGGGCCCCTAGGTAAACGACAAGGCCGATGAGTACTGCTCCCAAAAGAAAACCGATATAGATAATACCCTCCTTTTTCATCCTCTATACCTCCAGTGGCCTCATGCCTCAGGATCATCCCATTACTACAAAGGCCTTTACCGGAAAAGATGCCGCTCCCCTGACCTTC
>JAUWDQ010000221.1 GCA_030608745.1 Pseudomonadota bacterium
TTTCCTTTAATCTCATGGAATATGTCAAGACCCAAAGTGACCCTTTCGGGGGTGCTGCCGTTATACGGTGCTGCAGTGCTGCGGTCAAAAAAAAGAGCTTTGGTGTTGCAGTCCTGCAGTGCTGCAGTTGGGAGAGGAAAAAAGGTCTGAGGTGAGGAGCTAGGATGGAAGAGGGAAAAGGGAAGAGGAAGGAGGCGGTAGGCAGGGTAAGGGAAAAGTGTGTTTTGGATTTCTTCTTCTAGATGACCCTTGTTCCTCAGATTACGCTCATGGACAAGGGAGTTCTTCAAAAACTCAAGGAAACCCCGGCAATGTGCGAGTTGACAGCGGCCCAAAATGTGCTATTCATCCTTGGGAGGATTAGCGATTCTGCTCACGAATGAATCGGAGGGCTGCGTTCGGTGATCAACATCCAGCATCTGGATAAATATTTCGGCAAAAAAGATCTCTTTATCGACTGTGACCTGTTCATCGGTTCCAGCGATCGGGTTGGACTGGTGGGTGAAAACGGAACCGGCAAAACAACCATCCTCAAGATGTTGTTGGGCCTGGAGGCGCCAAATGCCGGCAAAATAGTAAAGCCCAAGGATTTAAGAATCGGATGCCTGCCCCAGGAGGTTATCGAATTATCCGGCACATCGGTTTTGGACCATGTGGTGGATGTTGCCCAAGAGCTCAAGAGGATTGAAACCGAGATGAGCCAAATATCGAGAGACCTCGATAGGGCTGAAGGTGGGGAAACATTGCAGGGACTGACCAAACGTCAGGGGTATCTCTTGGAGCGGTTCAACAATCTGGGAGGCTACCAACTGGAATTCCGGGCCAAAAAGATCCTCTCCGGCTTGGGCTTCCGCGAAGGGGACTTCGACCTTCCCATTGAATCCCTGAGTGGAGGATGGATTATGCGGGCCTCCCTTGCTTGCATCCTGCTCTCAGCTCCCGATCTCATCCTGTTGGACGAACCCACAAACCATCTGGACCTGGAATCCCTCCTCTGGTTAGAGGATTACCTCAAGGGGGTTAGCTCAGCCCTTCTGATCATCTCCCACGACCGGGTCTTTTTGAATCGAGTGGTGGATCGGATCGTTGACATCGATGGCTGTAAGCTCATCTCGTATGCCGGAAACTATGACTTCTACCGGGTCGAAAAGGCGAAGAGGGAGGAAATCCAGTGGGCTGCCTACAAAAAACAGCAAGAAAAGATCGCACAGATACAGCGCTTTATCGAGAAAAACCGCGTTCGAAAGGACCGAGCCAGACAGGTCCAAAGCCGGATCAAGCTGTTGGAGCGGATGGATCGTTTAGACCCACCCCGGCGCTCCAAATCAGTCTGCTTCGAATTTCCGCCTCCCCCGAGACCAACGAAAATTTTGATAGATCTCCGACACGGCTCCAAATCCTACGGCTCCCAGGTAGTGTATCGTGATATCAACCTCTCCATTTTACGGGGGGATCGGATCGCCTTTCTCGGTCCCAATGGCGCTGGAAAGACAACCCTGATGCGCATTTTGGCAGGGGATTTGCGTTTCGAAGAGGGCGAACGCCTGATGAACCCGAGCGTTCATATCGCCTCCTTTTCCCAGCGACAGATGGCGCAGCTTTCGCCCCAGAATACGGTTCTGGAGGAGTTACTGTCCGTGGCGGGTAATCAATCCCTCGGGAAGCTCCGCGCCGTACTGGGGGCCTTCCTCTTTCAGGAGGAGGACACCACGAAAGGGGTATCTCTGTTGAGCGGTGGAGAAAAAAGCCGTTTATTGCTCTGCAAGATGCTCATGGCCCGAGCGAACCTCTTATTATTGGACGAACCCACCACCCACCTGGACATCCCCTCCAGTGAAGCGCTGGAAGAAGCCCTTCGGCAGTATGGTGGTACCCTGTGCCTTATCACCCACGACCGCCACTTAATCAACGCCCTTGCCAACAAGATCCTGGTTATCCGAGACAAGGCCCTGGAGGTCTATCCGGGAAACTTCGATGATTACCAGCGCATCTGGACTCCCGATCACGGAATTTCGTCACCACGAGAAAGTCGAGTGGGAGCGGCCCTTGACGAAAGAACCACGCGGAGGAGAACCCAAGAACAACGACGGGCCGAGGCGGAATGGCGAAACCGCTTCTATCGGGAGTCGTCCCCACTGAGGGAACGGCTCGGTCTATTGGAAGAGGAGATCGATAAATCCACTGCCCTCTTGGACCAATTGAACCACGAATTGGGCCAACCTGAGAGCTATCGTGACTCGACCCGAATACAGGAAATCCACAAATCTCGGCATGAGCTGAAGCAGAAAATCGAAGGACTAACACGGGAGTGGGAATCAGCGGCGGACCAGCTGGATGATCTGGAACGGCAATTTGGAGCCTCTAAACCGAACCTTCCCTGAAATGAAGACATCCAACCCGCCCCGGATTTATATCCAAAGCAAATCGAAATCAGCTCAAAAGGGGCCCGTTTACGTATTCATCCTGGAGCCAAAGGCCTGTCGAGGCCTTTATTCCTCCGATTCCTGGGCTTCGGTCCCGCCGGCTGCATCCTCGATTACCTGTTCGATCTCCTCGTCACTCACCTCTTCTCCCATCTCCTTACCCATCCGTTTCATCCACTTGGCCAGGCTTTTGGGGTCCTTTTCATCCAGTCCCCCCATCATTGAAGGATCCATCAACGACTTCAGCCTACTCTCCTCCGAACGCACCACCCGAACCCGTGAGATGAGTTTCCGCACGTTACCGCTGTGACAGAATTTACATTCAGGGGGGTGAACCTCCTCAGCGCTCAAATGTAAGACCTCGAACTTCTTGCCACAATCCGTGCATCGGTATTCATAAATAGGCATCCTTCCCTCCGGAGTCTCTATCCTCCCACCCGTAACGATCGCCGACTACCTGAGACCGGCGGACGGCGGCAAAGGCATTGCACCTCCTGGCCGGATTTGGGATCAGGGGAAACGGTTCTGCCTGTACCATTCGACAAACCGCCCTATTCCCTCCTCCATGGAAACCCGTGGAGCATAATCCAACCTCTTTCGGGCCTTTTTGATATTCGCATAGGTAATGGGCATATCGCCCTTTTGCTCTGGCAACGTTTCAATGATGGCTTTTTTTCCGAGGGCTTCCTCCAGCATTCGAATCAGATCGATTAGCGTGGTGGTGTGAAATTCCCCCAAATTATAGATCTCATACCCCTTATTTCGGGAGATCGCCTCCAGGGTTCCATCGATGATATCGTCGATGTACGTATAATCCCTCATGGATTGGCCATCCCCATACATGGGAACCCTCTCATTTCCATCGATGAGGCGGGTGAACTTATGGATAGCCATCTCTGGTCTCTGGCGAGGACCATAGACGGTGAAGTACCGAAGGCACGTAATATTGATATCAAAGAGGCGATGGTAGGTGTAGCAGAAAAGCTCCCCAGCCCTTTTCGTCGCGCTATACGGGGAGATGGGGGTTTCAACCCTGTCTTCCTCGGAGAAGGGGACCTTGCTATTTCCCCCGTAAACCGATGAGGAGGAGGCGAAGATGAAATTCTTGATGCCAAATTCTCGACAGGCATCGAGAAGGTTGATGGTTCCCTGAACGTTGACTTCTTCGTATAATTTGGGGTAGTCGATGGATGGATGGACCCCTGCCCTGGCTGCCAAATGAGCTACGATATCCAGGCTATGCTCTCGGAATATTCGCTCAATGAGTTCGGTATCGCGAATATCCCCTTCGATCAGCTCAAACTGTTCCTCTCCAATCGCTTCCTGGATGTTCCTCCTCTTGATTTCAGGGTTGTAGAAATCGTCGAAGTTGTCCAAACAGACTACCCGATGTCCTTCCCGCATTAAACGCCCGCAGAGATGCGATCCGATGAATCCGGCACCCCCTGTTACGAGGATTACCATGGCGTTTTCCTTTTTCTACCTCTGAGGGATCTCTGAAAAACTGGAAAACGAGCTCTGAGCGATCTGCGGTTCTGCGGTGTTGCAGTGCTGCAGTCTTGCGGTTGGGCCAACGTTAGAATGGTCGAAAAAATATTTTGAGCAGCGAAGACCGAGTTTTTCAGAAATCTCTATGAGAACTCCCGAAAAATGCGTTATCTTGTAATAAAATGTATTCCAAGAGGGTGCTAAAAGCAAGGGCGAATTGGAGGTATCCGATGTTCGATTGCCCTTATTATCTTTTCCATAAGATGGAAATGGATTATATTTACTCAAGATTAATGGTCTCGTAAAAAGTCATAAATCAGACGGCACAGTAAAAAACTCCAGATGCAAGGCGCGAGAATCTTTAGGAATGAGGCGTACTTACCGGTACGCCGCAGTGACTTAAAGATGAAGCGCAACGCAGCCCTTCGGCTTTGCTCAGGGCCGTGAGCATGTCGAACGGCAGATGGACTTTTTACGAAGCCGTCAAGATTTATTG
>JAUWDQ010000150.1 GCA_030608745.1 Pseudomonadota bacterium
CATCTGTTGCATTTCACTCCCCAATGATCTTCACGAGGATCCGTTTTCGCCTACGGCCATCGAATTCACCGTAGAATATCTGCTCCCAGGGGCCAAAGTCGAGCCGCCCTTCGGTAATGGCGACCACCACCTCCCGCCCCATGACCTGGCGTTTCAGGTGGGCATCACCGTTATCCTCACCGGTCCTATTATGCCAGTATTGGGAAATCGGTTCGTGGGGAGCCAGTTTTTCGAGCCACATCTCATAGTCGTGATGGAGACCAGACTCATCGTCATTGATGAAAACAGAGGCTGTGATATGCATGGCGTTGCAGAGCACCAATCCCTCTTTAATTCCACTCTCCCTCAAACACTCTTGAACTTGAGAGGTAATATTAATGAAGGCTCGTCTTTGAGGAATATTAAACCACAGCTCCTTGCGATAGGATTTCATTCTTCATCGCCTCCTTTCAAAGCCTCATGGAGTGTTGCTATGGAAAAGATCAAGACAGGGGATAGCTTTTTATGGCTTTTTCAGGTATCGCCTGGGCCCGGATAACAACGCGTGGTATGGATCCGTGCGAGAGGGAAGGGTAACGTGTAAAGGGTTATTCTCACATTTGACGGCTTCGCAAAAAGTCCATCTGGTGCGTTGCGCTTCATCTTTCGTCACTGCACCGTACTTCTATGTACGCCTCATTCCTCAGGATTTGCGCGCCTTGCATCTGGATCTTTTTTCTTTACCGTCTTATTTCGACTTTTTACAATGACGTCACATTTGGCTCATGAAAAGCTTTTCGTAGGTCTCTTCAAGTCGAGCGAGGTGTTTCATCTCATCCTTTTGGAATCTGGAGAATACATCCTCCATGGGCGCACCGCTGCATTGGGTTGCCATCTGCTGGTAGAAATCGACGGAGTGTTTTTCGTCGTGCATGGCGAAGGCCAGGGCGTCCTGGGGAGATACATTCTCATCCAAGGGTCTTTCCTGAACGAATAAGGTCAAATTCATGCTGGGAGCAACCTTTTCTTCATCTTCGTGAAGAGCCACCGTCTCTCCGACCAAGGCCTTTTCCAGGGAATGTTTATGTTCCAATTCCTCAAGGGCCAACTCCTTGAGGAGTTTCCTCGCCGATGGGTGCTTCACGATCTGCAGGGTTCGACGGTAGATTTCAAAGCTCTTCTGTTCCTGTTCGATGGCTTTCTCCAATGCCCCTTCCAACGTATAACACACTGCTTCCATAAGTACCCTTCCTATATTTTCTATGGAATCTACCTTTCTATTGGGTTTTATTCTACCGTTAACCGTATCCGGATTTCAACACGAATTGATCTTAATATTTTTCCTTGCCAAATCACGTGGATTGGTCATACTTACAGTGAATTGACGGGATATCGGTTCACTCCTTCGGTTGGGTGGCATAGAGCAAGGAGAGTAGGGGAATAGAGAGAAGGGATAGAAACCTTTTAGAGGGGGATTCCGGTATGAACAGGAAAAAAGGTCTATATCTTGATACTGAGATAGTAGGGAAAAAATGGTGGAAGCGATACCTGAAGGACAAGCTTTTTGCCCGGGGCAATGGTAAGTATTGGTTCGGTGACAATGGTTTTTACTTTTTGCGATATCTCACCTCCACGCCGATATATATACCATTTAGTGAGGTTATCGAGATACAATTGGGGACGAAACACGCGGGGAGATGGGCAATGGGTAATCTTATTGTAAAGATCCTATGGAGGAAAGATGATTTGGTATTAAGCTCCGAGTTCCTCGTATCAAAGAATAAAGAAGATGCTCCCGTATTTAAAGCTGAATTGGAAAGGAGAATACAGAAGAGAGGATAGTTCCCACGAAGACCGCTATTTCTTTTTGGACCCGGGCGAAAGATCGGAAAGGAGTTTTCCCTTCCTCATAGGCCATTCTCGAATTTCAGACCACTTCAGCACTTCTCCAGCAAATTACGCTCGGGGACAATAATGTCCTGTTATTGAGCATATAATTTAGTGAAAAATCAATACGTTACAAAAGAATCCCCTATGAAAGTCATGGAGGCACAGATATTTAGTTGAAATTTTTATAAAAATGGTGTATAAGGGAATTTACTACGAACAAAGGGGAAAAATATGGCTCCAAAAAGCAAGGTCTTAGTCATCGATGACGAGGAGACCATTACCCGAATATTGGCCAAGATGCTCAATAAAGATTACGAAGTCCATGTGGTCAATGATGGCAAATCTGCCTTAGATTTAGTCCAGACCCATGTCTTCGATGCTATTCTCGTGGATCTCATTATGCCGGAGATGGATGGCCACGAGATAATCAAGAGGGTATCGAGGGTCGACCCGGATATCCCCTGCATCGTCATAACGGGTTACTCCACCGAGGAGAATGCTATTGAGGCCCTGAAGGAGGGAGCCTTCGACTACCTGAAGAAACCTCTTAATCGAAATTTAGTGGAGTATTCGGTGAAGCGTGGGGTGGAGCAGAGGAGGACGAGATACGAAAACAAGCAGCTTATCGAAAGGCTGAATGAAGGCAGGGAGAGGTTGAGACAGGCCAATTATCTCCTCTTTACCGAAAAAGAGAACCAACGGGAAAAGATCTTATCGCTGCAAAGGGAACTGGACCAGGTCAAAAGCGAATTCACCAGCTTTAAGCTTCAAGAAAATAGATTGGCGGAAATTAAGATTAGGCTCGATGTGTCGGAGGACCTCAATACTTTATTAGAAAGGGTTATAGAGATACAGGATATCCTGATGGCCCGTGCCATTAACCTCTATACCATCAAGAAGGATGACCAGGGAGCTGAGTTTGTCAAATCCCTCATTTGGGGCAATAGGCTCCTCTCCCACTCGGAAGGCAACGAGTTCACCTTACCAATGGGTGTGGGCTATGCGGGCATTGTGGCGGAGACAGGAGAAGAGGTTAACGCAAAGGAGGTCCAATACGACAAGCGGTTGTCGGATTGGTATCAGGAAAAGGTCGGCTTTCCGATCCAGAATGCCCTTTGTCTCCCCTTGCGACATAACGGGAAGATTACCGGTGTTATCGAGATGTTTAACAAAACCGATCCTGGGGGTGGTATCGATAAGTTTGGTTTTACGGAACAAGACCGGTCCATGCTGAGGGAGTTGTCAATTCATATCTCCTCTGTAATGGACAAGCTCAATTTGGTTCAATACGATGGGCTTACGGGATTGCTGAATAGAGAACCCTTTTTAGAGACGTTGGTCCTCAGGATTACCGCTCATCGGAAGAGAAAGGATGAACAAGGGTTTTCCGTCGGCATCGTCATGTCGGATATCGACGGCTTCAAGAATTTCAACGATCGTAACTCTCATATCGAAGGAAATAAACTCCTCAAGGAACTGGGGAAGATCTTGAAAAGTAGTATTCGCGAGGAGGATTTGGTCAGCCGATATGGGGGTGAGGAGTTTATTTTCTATTTATCTAAGATCTCGAGTATCGAACAGGCATGTCAATTTACTGAGCGAGTAAGGAAGACGGTGGAGGGCCATTATTTTCCGAATCAAGAGGTTCAGCCCAACGGGAACTTGACGATGAGCTTCGGTGTGACCCTTCTTGCATCGGAGGTCATCGATGAATATGGGTTGCTCCGCCAGGAGGATCTCAATCAGATTGTCGAAGAGGCGGATAAGGCCCTGCTGGCGGCCAAAGGCTACCAGGATTTCAAAGGCGATGATGGAACGAGCAGAAACCGCATCTGTGTCTTCGATCGGGAAAGGGGAGATTCGGATTTCGAAAGGATACGGCTTTATACTGAGGCCTAAAAGACCATCTCCTCTCTGCATGGACTATAGGAAAAGGCCCCATCCATTTGGTGGTGGGGCCTTTCCGATGGCTTCGAGAGGGGCATGGAATAGACATCATTTAATTTGATACAATAGTAATTGAATAAGGTTAAAGGGGAAATAGAGCGTGTCCATTGAAAAGATCAAAAAGCAGATCGAGAAGTTGTCCTCCGATGAGAAGCAGCAGCTCCTGAGCGATGTGATCGCCAAATTTCGAGAAGAAGTCTTCAAGAACCCGGGATGAGAGCTCGATTTACACCTCGCCCGGGAGCACGGCGAGGACGTAGAGAAGAAGGCTACGGGAAAAGGGCCAAACGGCTTGTGGTATAAAGTCGTCTGGTCGATGATCGGTAAGTAGGCCGCCCAGTAACTTCATGTCCCGAGATAGTCCCTTTTTTCCCCGGTTCAAAGTTTAATGCATTCCTTGAAGTTATCAATTTGATTCTTTCATCAGTACCGCCCGAGTTCATTCCTTTCTCACTTGGGCGTCTTCCCTCTGTCCCTTTGAGTTCCTATGGAAAGGAGGAGAAGGTGATGGGCGTGAAAGAAATCGACGCCGATGTGCTGGTTGTTGGCAGCGGTGTTGCCGGGGTCATGGCGGCCGTGAAAGCCGCCCGAATGGGATGCAAGGTGGTGCTCGCGAGTAAGGGTGCCATGAGGAGCGGAAACTCAGTCTTAGTCGGCGGGGGTTGGTTGCTTGCTTCAAAGGATTTTCCTCCCGATGAGTATGTTAATTTTACTCTGGAAGGGGGGAAGAAGATTAACGATGCGAAACTGGTCCGAGTAATGGCCCAGAGAGGCGAGGCCATGATAAGCGCATTGAGGGAGATGGGAGTACCTCTGGAGAGAAGGGGTAATAGAATTTGGTGGGTCAAAATGGATACATGGAAGAGGTCCGCGGGTATCGTTCTTATGGATGCGCTTATGGAGCACATCAAACATGAACGGATAATGGCCATTCCCTGGCTTTCCATCATCGAGCTGTTAATGGATGAGGGGCGGGTTTCGGGAGCCGTTGGGGTTTCCAGGGAAGAGGGTCCGGTGGTCATCGATACAAAATCCGTTGTATTGGCAACGGGGGGAGGCGGCGGTATCTACAAGCGCCATGACAACCACAAGAGGACGAGGGGGGATGGGTATTGGCTCGCATTACGGGTGGGATTACCTTTGTGGGATATGGAATTCGTCCAGTTTTATCCCCTCGGTTTGGCCGAGCCCCATTTACCCCCACTTATGGTTCCACCGCCGATTCCAAAAGAGGGGAAGGCCATCGACTCCGACGGAGAGGACATCGTCAAAAAACACGGTCTCCGATTCAGTTTGAACGAATTCATCATGGAACATCGGGATCAATTCACATTGATCCTCACAGGGGAAACGGAAAAGGGAAAGGTCTATCTCGATTATACAGGACTTCCAGAGGAAAGGTGGGAGAAGCCTCGTCTGAATCGATTCGGAAGGATAAACCCCGATTCTCGGAGCCGGCCTTTTTCCGTTGCCCCGGTGGTTCACTTTTTCATGGGAGGCGTAGAAATCAATGAGTTCGCCCAGACGGCAATTCCCGGTCTTTTTGCTGCTGGTGAGGTGACCGCTGGTGTTAATGGGGCCAATCGAATGGGTGGAAATGCCCTCATGGAATGTACCGTATTCGGGAATATAGCGGGTGAATCGGCAGCTCGATATGCCATGGGAGTTCGTCGGGGGAAATTGAAACGGGAAATAGTCGGGGGTAAGTTCCCATGGAAGGAGGAGAGGAAGGAGGTGAAGGACCTCTTCCGCCAGGTTCAGGATCTGACGTGGACCCATGCTGGTCCCATACGAAATGGGCAGTCCCTGCAGGAGGGGTTATCCAGGGTTTCCGAGTTGGAGGGAAGATTAGCCGAACTCGAAGCAGCGGGAAGATCCCTTGAGTTGAACGAGGTGAAGGGTAGTGTGTTGATATCGAAGGCTATTATGCGGGCAAGCCTGGAGAGGGAAGAGAGCCGTGGAGCCTTTTACAGGGAGGATTTTCCGCAAAGCGATGACGACCATTGGCTCAAGAATATTCTCCTTAAGCTAGATGGGGAGACGGGTGATTTTATCGTCTCCCATCGGCCTGTGGAGGGCCCTTGATGAATGGTAGTCTGGATACCAGCAAAATTCAGGGGGAGAGAAGACAATGGGGAACGGTTTTAGGTATGAAGTAATTGAGGGCTGGGAGCAGCTCCCGACGGGGTACGTGCATCGCGATGTAGACGGAGTCGCAGTCGACTCGCGCGACCGCGTCTACCTGGTCACTCGTGGTGACGAGCGAGTGATTGTATACGAGCGCGAAGGCACCTTTGTCAGGTCCTGGGGTGAGGACATCTTCACCCCGCGCACCCACGGGGTCACGATCGGGCCGGACGACTCAGTGTACATTGTGGACGACGGTGATCACACCGTCCGTAAGTTCACTCCCGAGGGTGAGCAGCTTATGGTGATCGGTACTCCAGGGGTGCCTTCGGATACCGGTTACGACAAGGAGAAAGGGTTAACCAGTATCACCCGCGGAGGACCGCCCTTTAACCGTCCCACAAATATCGCCCTCGCTTCAAACGGAGAATTTTACGTCTGTGACGGATACGGTAATGCCCGGGTGCATCGATTCACCGCCGATGGCACGCTGATCCAGTCATGGG
>JAUWDQ010000077.1 GCA_030608745.1 Pseudomonadota bacterium
TATTGTAGGAACTCCGAGACCTCAGCTCACATTTCCCAAATAGACGAATTTATACAATCGACATGCAAAACTGCGAACCCTGTGTGAAACAGGGAGCGGAATATGAAAAAGGTTATTGTTACAAAAGTAGACAAGGAATCATTCTATTTTCAATAAGGGAGAGGGAATAATTGAAGGCCTTGGTAAAAAAAGGGAAGGGCGTAAGTAATTTAAGAATACAGGAGGTAGCTATACCGGAAATGGGAGAGAAGGATGTACTGATAAGAGTGAATGCGGGGGCGATCTGTGGGTCGGATTTGCACATCATGTACGATCGTTTTCCCACTGCTATACCGGTGGTGATTGGCCATGAGTTTTCAGGGGTGATAGAGGAGGTCGGGAGCGGTGTGAAGGGATGCAAGAGGGGAGATCGAGTTATTGCGGAAGCAACTATAGAGACATGTGGAGGTTGTTTTTACTGCAAGACAGGGAATTCACATGTATGCAGGGACAGGAAGTATTTAGGCGTTATGGTTGACGGGGCCTTTGCGGAATACGTGAAGATACCTGCAAGGTTATTACACCGGATGCCGGAGGGAATGAGCTTTGAAGAGGCCTCCTTGGCGGAGCCCGCATCCATAGCGATTCACGCCTTGATAGAAGACAATAGGGTTGAGGTGGGGGATTTCGTCGCGGTGTTGGGCAGCGGATCGATTGGGTTATTGGGAGCTCAGATAGCAAAAACAGTTGGAGCTGGAAAGGTATTGATTACGGGGATTGAGCCTGACGTTCCGGTAAGATTTAAAGTGGCAGAAGAGTTAGGAGTATGTGATTACATCGTAAATGCAGATAAAGAAGATCCGGTGAAGGTAGTGAGAGAGGCTACTGGGGGGATAGGTGCGGATATTGTATTGGACACGACAGGGAGTCCTCACGCGTTGGGACAGGCATTTGAGATGGTCCGTCGGAAGGGAGTGATAGCTGCACTAGGATACGGAGAGGATACATTAGAGGTACCATGGAACAAAATGATACGTGAGGCAATACGGATACAATTTTGCTTGAGTTCGACATCCACGAGTTTCGAGAAATTTTGCTCATTGGTATCCCAGGGGAGATTAAAGCTGAGGCCATTGATTACTGAGCAGTATCCGTTGAGAGAATGGAAGAAGGCATTTCGCTCGATGGAGAGGCGAGAATCGGTGAAGGCCCTGTTGATTCCATGATGGGTAACAGGAACCTGGAAGTTTCTGCACCGAAAGTGTTGATGCGGTTTTAATACTCGTTTTTGTAACTACACCTTTTGAATCGGGGGGAAGGCGATGAGCCAATTTACGAAGTTATTCGAGCCGGGGATGATCGGAAATGTGAGGATCAAGAACAGGATAATCAATGCACCGATGGAGCGGAATTATGCGACCAAAGATGGGGCGGTAACCCAGATGTACATTGACCATCTCGTAGCTAAAGCCAAGGGCGGTGTTGGCCTCATTATCGTTGAAGCAACGTATGTGGATCCCCGGGGTAAAGGGAGGGTGTATCAATTAGGTGCTTACGATGACCGGCTCATTCCGGGGCTGAAGCGGATGGTTGACGCAGTGCACCAATATGGAGCGAAGATAGCGCCGGAATTGCATTTTGGGGGTAGGGAAACGCAAGCCGAGGTAACGGGATTTCAACCCATAGCACCATCTCCTGTGCCATGTTGGTATAGTGGTGGAGAACTTCCGAGGGAGATGGCGGTGGCTGAGATCAAGGAGATGGTTGGGAAATATGCTGAAGCAGCGCGAAGGTGTAAGGAGGCTGGTTTTGACCTGGTTGAGCTGCATGGCGCGCATGGATATCTACTGGCACAGTTTTTATCGGCGTACAGTAACAAAAGGGATGATGAGTACGGGGGAACCTTTGAGAAGAGAATGACGTTTCCATTGGAGGTAGTGAAGGCAGTGCGTGATACAGTGGAAGAGGATTTTCCCATTGCTTATCGGTTAAGTGGGGACGAGTACATAGATGAGGGGTTGACGTTAGAGGAAACGGTGCCCTTTGCGAAGAAGCTGGAGGAGGCGGGTGTTAGTTTAATCGATGTGTCAGCGGGTTTATATGAGACGGCGTTTATCATTTGCCAGCCGATGGACGTCCCATTGGGGTGCAACGTTAATCTGGCAGAGGAGATCAAGAGAGAAGTGAACATACCCGTGAGCGTAGCGGGGAGGATAAACGATCCGGTATTTGCGGACAACATACTAAATGAGGGGCAGTCGGACTTCATTTCCTTAGGCAGAGCCTTGCATGCTGACCCGGAGTTTCCCAAGAAAGCTCGGGAAGGCAGAACGGAGGACATATGTGTGTGCATGGCGTGTAATCAGGGATGCATAGACATATTGGGGACGATGGTACCCATTTTCTGTGCCATCAATCCACTGGTGGGCCGGGAACGGGAATTTGAGATCAAGCGAGCGGCCAAGAGGAAGAAGGTAGTAGTGGTGGGAGGAGGGCCTGGAGGAATGGAGGCCGCGAGGGTAGGCGCGTTGAGGGGACATGAGGTTTTGCTCTATGAGAAAGAGAAAGACCTCGGTGGGCAGCTTCGGTGGGCGTGTAAGGCGTTGTTCAGAGGTGAGTTCGAGCAGGTGACTCGATACCTATCAAATCAGATAAAGAAAGCTGGGGTAACAGTTAATCTGGGTCAGCAAATAGACAAAGAGGGGATATACGAGACCAAAGCGGATGTGGTGGTGGCAGCAACGGGAGCGACTCCGTATAGGCCTTTTACTCCAGGGGTGGAGAAGGGACATGTTTATACGTATTTGGACATTCTAGGAGGGAGCGTCGAGCCGGGGAAGAAGGTAGCAGTGGTAGGAGGAAAGCTGATTGGTTGTGAGCTCGCGGAGTACATCTCAGACAAAGGAAGCGAGGTGCTCTTAATCGAGCCGACAGGGGCTTTGTGTCAGGATGCAGGGACAAGGGTGAAGTGGTTATTAATGGAAAGGATAGAGAAAGACCCGAGGATAGACAAACGACTCAAGACGAACATAGAGAATATCAACGACACATCAATAGTGGTGCAAAAGGAAGGTAAGACCGAGGAGATAGAGGGAGTGGATATGGTCGTATTAGCATTAGGGAAGGTATCGAACAATGTGTTAGGGGATGAGTTAAAGATGGAGTCAAAGGTTGCGGAGATCTACACGATAGGAGACTGCGTGTTACCGAGGAAGATGACGGAAGCAATATATGAAGGGTTCGTTGTGGCCCATAAGATTTAGGAATCGCGTATGACGATGCATAGAGACGTTTGGGTTTTGCTCGAAGCAGAGGATAAGAAGATAAAAAGTAGTTCCGTTGCCTTAATTGACGAAGGAAGGAGATTGGCCGTTCAATTAGGGGGTGGTTTGACTGCTGTTTTTCTCGGCCAAACCGTCGAAGGGATGGACCACTTGGTTGGAACCCATGGGGCCAGCAATTTGTATTTTATTCATGACGAAACCCTGCACCAGTATGCCCCCGAGTTGTATGAGAGGTTACTTACCCAACTCCTTTTGGGGAAAAAGCCATACCTGGTCATGGCTGCCGCCACATCCCTTGGGTCTGATTTGATGCCTCGGGTTGCTGCCAAGCTCAAGGCCCCTTTAGTAAGTAATTGTGTAGAAATAAGAGTAGGGGAGGACATGAAATTCATTAAGCCTGTCCAAAATGGAAGGTTGCACGCTACCGTAGTGTGCAAAGCACCCGGGACGAAAATGGCAACCGTTGACCCGGATGTTCTAACTATAGCGAAGGAGGAAAATCAGCCGAAAATCGCAGAAGTGACGGAAATGAGGCCGGATACTGAAGGGGATAGGCTCTCGATCCGAGTGACGGGCTTTTTGAAAGCCGACCATCGGACAATTGATATCAGCGAGGCTGAAATCATCGTTGCCATTGGAAGAGGAGTTGGGTCGGAAGAAAATTTCAAAATTATTCAGGAATTTGCGGATCGCATAGGGGCTGCTATTGGAGGGACGAGGCCCGCCGTGGACGCCGGAATCTTACCGTTTGAACGACAAATAGGTCAGACCGGGAAGGCGGTCTCTCCAAAGCTCATTATTATGTGTGGTATCTCAGGTGCGATGGAGTTTACCAAGGGGATTGAAAATGCGAGAACCAAAGTAGCAATTAATATGGATCGCCAATCCCGTGTTTTTAAGTCCGTCGACCTGGGGATCGTGGATGATCTCAACAGAGTAATTCCTCAAATCATCGAACATATTGATGCAATGGCAGACGAAGAGAAGGGGCAGTAGGTTCTTACTGGAAGAGTAGTATAGAGGGATGTAATGGAGCACATGTGGACGAGAGAGATTTTTTGGAATGTGGGGGCAGATAAAAAAATCGTCGTTTACTGTTTAGCGGTGATCGCTCTGGGCTTCTTTTCCTACGGTATTTATAGGAGATACTTCTTGTGGAGAAAGGTGAGCCGGAATAAGGGGCGCATCTCATTTGATGCCCTGGGGAAAAGGGTACGCTCGTTAATTATTGACGGATTATTTCAGAGGCGACTCTTGAGGGAGTATTACCCAGGCTTGATGCATGCTTTCATTCTCTGGGGATTCTTCGTCCTTTTCCTCGGAACCCTCACTATTGCCCTCCAAGAGGACATTACCAGTCCCCTGATGGGAGTTTCCTTCTTAAAGGGGTATTTCTACCTGCTCTACAAATTAACATTGAATATCGCGGGTCTACTCGCCATGGCCGGGATTCTCATGGCCCTGGTGCGAAGGTATATCATCAGGCCCGATAGATTGAGCAGGAGCGCCGAACAGGGGGTTATACTGATATGGATTCTCATTATCTTGGTCACGGGATTCATGTTGGAGGGTCTTCGTATCTATAGTTTGAAGAACAGTTGGGAAGTGTGGTCAATAGGAGGATGGATAGTATCCGAGATTCTTTCAAGGTTGAACGCTCAAGATTTCTCCGTACTTTACCTTCATAAAGTCCTATGGTGGGCTCATTTGATCATTTCATTTGGTTTTTTGGCTTACATTCCCTTTTCGAGGTTGATACATCTGGTGACCTCACCGGCGAATATCTTTATCAATGCTCCCACTTCTCAAGCCGTATTATCTCCCATCGTAAACTTCGATGCTTCTGGTTCTTTCGGAGTTTCTACAGTGAAGGACTTCACGCCGAGGCAGATTTTTGATTTTGATGCCTGCACGCAATGTGGGAGATGCCAGGATAACTGCCCGGCCTACATCAGTGAGAAGCCCCTTTCTCCAAAAAAAGTCATTGAGGAGTTAAAGGCCAGGTGGCTCGAGACGGGCGAACTGATGAAGGAAGGAAATGGGGTTGAAGGAAAAAGGGGGGGGGAAAACGATGGACTTCTAGACGAGGATGTGATCTGGTCATGCACATTGTGTATGGCATGTGCTGAGAGTTGTCCGGTGTATATCTCTTCCTTTGAGAAAATAATGGAGCTACGAAGAAGCCTCGTGCTGATGAAAAGCACGTTCTTTCCGGAAATAGCAACTTTCTTCAGAGATGTGGAAACATTTGGTGATACCTTTGGGAGGGGGAGGGCTTTTAGGGAGGATTGGGCCATAGGGATTGATGTCAAAAAAATATCGGACGGGAACCAAGCGGATATCTTATACTGGGTTGGTTGCCAGGGGACATTTCACGACAGAAACAACCTCATAGCAGGAACTCTGGCTCAACTCTTCAAAGCCGCCGGTGCTGATTTTGGAATTTTGGGAAAGGAGGAGTACTGCTGTGGGGACCCTATGAGGAGGATCGGAAACGAATACCTGTTTCAGAAAACCGCTCAGAGAAATATTGAGCTCTTAGGTCGCCTCAATTTTAACAAGATTGTGACCTACTGTCCCCATTGCTTCAATACGCTAAAAAATGAATATCCACAATTCGGCGCTCATTTCGACGTTATTCATTATACGGAATTTTTGCGAGACTTAATAAGGGCCGGGAATCTCAAGATCACAAAGAATATGGAGAAGCGTGTTGCGTATCATGACCCATGCTATCTTGCCAGGGCCAACGATATCTATAATGTTCCGAGAGAGATATTGAAATCTATCCCGGGAATGAGGCTCGTTGAACCAGAGCGTGCAAAGAGGAAAACCTTTTGTTGTGGTGCAGGAGGCGGACATATGTGGATGAGGGAGATTCCTGGCAAAAAAATGAATGAAGTTAGAGTGAAAGAGATTATGAATGGTCAACCCGAAATTATCACGACCTCCTGTCCATATTGTTTGATCATGTTTGAGGATGGGGTTAAGTCCTTGGGACTGGAGGGCATAAAATGTCTCGATGTCTGTGAGATCATTCGCGATGCACTTTGAGATGGGTGATGTTCTGATATGAAGGTCATCGTTTTTGTAAAACAGATAAAATACGTATATGCCCAAACTGGGATAGATCCAAAACAGAACTTCATTGGACCAGACGATATCGTTCACATAATGAACCCATTGGATGAATTGGCCCTTGAGGAGACCCTTCGGGTTAAAGAGAAACACAGGGATACTGAAATTGTTGTTATTTCATTGGGAGATGGTTTTGCGGAGGATGGGCTTAGGAAGTGCCTGTCCATGGGGGCTGATAGAGCTATCCACATTTATGACGCAGATTATGGAAAACTGGATGCCTGGATGACTGCCATGGTTCTCGCATATTCCATTCGCAATCAAGAATTCAAGCTCATTTTTTGCGGGAGACGGGCAATCGACGATAACGGCGGTCTCGTAGGTCCGTACATCGCGGAGATACTGAGGATTCCGCATGTCTCCAGAGTAGTCAAACTTGAAATAGATGGAGGGAGAAGCAAAGTTCTTGTGCATCGGGCAGTCGAAAGGGGTAATAGGGAAGTTATGGAGTGTACGGTTCCCGCTTTATTCACGATTGAAAAGGGGATTAATATTCCGAGATACCCAACTCTCCCGGGGATATTGAGGGCCCAGAAACAGGTGATCCAAAGGATGGAGATTAGAGATCTAGAGCTTCCCCTGAAATCATTCGGTCCAGCCCTTAATTTGACCGAGACCATAAGCTTGTCAAATCCAAAACCCAAGAAGAGGTCGGGGGGGCTCGCTGATGCGACAGTGTCCGCTTCCGACCGGTTAAGGCTCATGATGGGAGGAGGTGATACGGAAACGAAAGGGGACTCAACGTTGGTGGAGGGAAGCACGGATAACGTCCTCTCTGAGATTGAACGCGTTTTCAGAGAGAGTGGTATTCTTCCCGAATGAGGAGTCAATGGATACGTTCCAAAGGATAGAGAAAGGAGGAAAGTCATGGCTGATGGTGCTGAGATTGTTGCGAAATATCTGGAAGAGGAGGGTGTGGAGTACGTATTTGGAATGTGTGGTCATACCAACGTGGCGCTGCTGGATGCCCTGGTCTATAAGACGAACGTTAAATTCATATCCTTTCGCCATGAGCAGATAGCCGCCCATGCTGCTGATGCCTACTTTCGGGTAACCCACAAACCAGGAGTACTCCTGGTCCACGTGGGACCGGGGATGACAAATGCGATAACCGGCGTAGCCAATGCCGCCCTGGATTCTTCCGCCATGGTCGTCATCGCCGGAGACATTCCGAGTTTTCATTTCGGTCAGGATCCCCATCAGGAGATTAAATTACACACGGACGGGGATCAGTTCGAGGTCTATCGTCCCTTTGTGAAGCGCGCGTGGAGAGTTCACGACGTGAAATTCCTACCCGACATCATGGCAAAAGCGTTTAACCTCGCGACCGCAGGCCGTCCGGGCGCTGTGCTGGTCGATGTTCCCATGGACATGTTGTCAAAGGAGTGCGATAGGGTTGTCGACAAACTGACCCAGCGAAAGGTCACCGGGAAGAGAATTTTAGGCGATGCAGGGGAAATCGAGAAGGCCATCAAGATGTTCGGGGCCGCGAAAAACCCCGTTCTCTACCTGGGAGGTGGCGTGATCCAGTCGGATGCCAGCCATGAGGCAACACAACTGGCTGAATTCTTCGGAGTGCCTGTTGCGACAACCATCATGGGCAAGGGCTCTATTCCCGAAGATCACCCTCTTTCCGTGGGAATGACGGGGTTTTGGGGCACGGCAGTGGCCAACGAGATGACGAAAGGGGCCGATGTCATCCTCGCCGTGGGTACTCGATTTGCGGAGCTCGATTCATCGTCCTGGCTTCCGGGATATACCTTTTCGATTCCTCCAACAGAACTGATTCACGTGGACATAGATCCCCAGGAGATCGGGAAAGTTTTTCCCCTTGAGGTGGGAATCGTGGGGGACGCGAAAGCCGTGCTTCAATCCATGGTGGAATGTGGCAAATCGAATTTCACCCAGAAGGATTGGAGTGAGGATCCCGTTGTCTCCAAAATCGCCAAGGGAAAGGGGGCGTGGTTCAAGGAAATCCGAAAGCATCAGAACTCCGATGCCGTTCCCATTCGCCCGGAGAGGATTTTGAAGGAGGTCCGGGATGCCCTTCCCAGGGATGGCATTATTGTCACCGACGTCGGGTGGAATAAGAACGGTGTGGGTCAGCAATTTCCCATCTATCTCCCGAGAACGCATCTGCCACCCGGTGGATTTGCCACCATGGGATATGGGCCTGCTGCGGCCATCGGTGCCAAGATTGCGGCGCCGGATAAGGTGGTGATAGCCCTCGTGGGAGACGGGGCGTTTGGGTCCGTGAGTCCTGTCGTTGCAACGGCCGTCGAGAATGATCTGGGAGTTATTTGGCTCGTCATGGATAACTACGGCTATGGGGTGATCACGGGCTTGCAGAAGAAAGCCTTCGGCCGCGTGGCAGGTACGGAGTTCAAGACGGCCAAGGACGGGGAGAAGTACAACCCGGATTTCGCCATGTTGGCCAAGGCTTATGGGGCTGAAGGGTATCGTATAGAGAATCCCAAGGATTTGAAACCCGCCCTGGAGAAGGCCATTGCCTCGGGGAAACCCACGGTACTGGACGTGATCATGGATCCCAACGTTTTTGTACCGACGACGGGATATTGGGATATAACGGACATCTTTCAGGGAAAGGTGTGAAGGAGAGCACGACGCAAGGGGAAAGGAGGACCTGGTTATGAAAGGGGTTGTTATGGATCCCGCGAAGGATGGGAAGAGATTCATGCGGGGAAATGAGGAGGAGAAGAGCCTGAGGGAGATTGCATGGCTCATTGATAAGGAATTGGTGGGCTCCGATCAGTTCGTGGGAGGGCTGTCCACATTTCCCCCGGGAATGACCGCCCGTCTTCATGCACATCCCGACGCTGAGGAAATCAATGTCATTTTGGAGGGGGAGGGGGATTTCATTACTCCCGATGGGGATCAGCCCGTAAAAAAGGGAGATTTTCAATTCATCCCCAAGGGGGTGGAGCATTCGCATAGAAATACCGGGAAGGGACCTTTAACCATCGTGTGGGTCTATTCCCCACCCCCGAAGTCCGTCCAGAAATAAGGGTGGATGGGGGGAGGGGATGCCCTGAAAGGATCGAACAGTGGCCAAGGGCGGATATACCAAAAGAGTTATCTGGGTCGATCTCACGAAACGTAAGGCTGAAATTCGGAGCCTGGAAGATGAACTTCTGGAGAAATTCATCGGGGGAGTTGGGGTAGGAACGAAAATTCTCTATGAAGAGGGCCTCAAAGACAGGAATCCCTTTTCCCCCGATGCGCCCTTGATTATTATGACGGGGCCTTTGACGGGGACCAGTGTACCAACATCGGGACGCCTATCGGTCGTAGCCCTCTCCCCGGAAACCATCTCCTATGGAGAGTCTGACGTTGGGGGAACCTGGGGAGTCGCCCTCAAGAAGGCTTTTTTCGATGGAATCGTAATTAAGGGAAGGTCCGACACTCCTGTTTATCTCCGAATTTCGCAGGGAGAAATAACCATCGAGGATGCCATCTCTCTCTGGGGTCAAGACACTTTTAAGACGAGCGCCTCTCTCAAGAATCGATGGGGAGGGAGAACAAAGGTTATGTGCATAGGGCAGGCCGGAGAGAGACTTTCGAAAATCGCGGCCATCTTCACGGATGGTGTGCACGCGCGGGTGGCTGGCCGGGGTGGACTGGGTGCGGTGATGGGGTCCAAGAATTTGAAGGCCCTGGTGGTGGAAGGAGATGAAAGGACTCCCATTTATGAATCTGAAAAGCTTCGGGATTCCGTCAGGCGATCGGTACCGGAAATCAGAAGACGAACCAAGGCATTTTCCGAATTGGGTACGGCGGGAGGCCTCTTGTTTTCCGAGGAAGTGGGGGATCTTCCCATAAAGAATTGGGCATGGGGGAGCTGGAGAGAAGGTGCCCTAAAGATCTCCGGGGAATCTCTCAGGGAGCGTATGTTCAAAAAGCGGTATTACTGCGGTGCGTGTTTCATTGGGTGCGGCAGAGTCGTCGAGGCTTCGACCCCTTACGGCGTGGTAAAGGGGGGAGGACCGGAATATGAGACACTGGCGGCGTTGGGTTCCAACTGCTTGGTGGATGATCTCGGGGCCATAGCCGTTGGAAATGATCTTTGTAACCGCCTCGGCCTCGATACCATATCCTGTGGGTCCGTGATCGGTTTTGCCATGGAGGCCTTTGAGAAAGGGCTTATAACGGAAAGGGATATTGGTTACGGTATCCCGTGGGGGGATGCCAACGCCATGTTGAGGCTCGTTCGGGAGATCGGCCTTCGTGAGGGCTTTGGGAGCCTCCTTGGTGAAGGAGTAAAACGTGCCGCCGAAAAGATAGGCAAGGGGGCCGAACGCTTTGCCGTCCATGTAAAGGGTTTAGAGTCC
>JAUWDQ010000215.1 GCA_030608745.1 Pseudomonadota bacterium
GAAAAGCGCCTCCAATGACTATTGGGACTCAAAATCCCTCGGAGGTTTCCACTGTGCCGGTTCAACCCATACTATAAAGAAGCACTGGAGATTTCGAGGGTTTCGAGGAGTAGTCAGTTACCGGCCCGACCAGGACCTAACTGAAGTTCTGCTGGAAGGACAGAAATGTTTCCTGCTCTGAGAAGGATAGTCGGGGGGTCTGTCTTGAAAGGCCATTTTGGTGCCTGGTAAAGACTGTTTGCCACTCCATGGCTTCGATATTTGCCCTTAGAGCGGGGATTTTGTCTCAGGCCACTCCCCCCCCTCTCCTCTGCTCCGATTGCCACACACAAAAACCCGAGCTACTTCCATTGGCATGGGGAATCCCCTATTCTATGCCGATTTGAACCCAGTGACGATCTCACAGTTTGGAACTTGACAATAAACTGTTTGCCTTAATAATGTTAGAAAGTAACGTAGATAGGCAATTTGTTAAGGTGATTAACATTGATTGAACTTATTGAACTTACCAAGCGCTTCGGTCAACTGGTGGCAGTTGATCATATCAACCTGCACGTGAAAGAGGGAGAGATCTTTGGATTTCTGGGGCCAAATGGTGCGGGAAAGACTACTACCATCAAAATGTTGGCTGGCCTTCTCAAGCCCACATCGGGAAGGGCACTGATCGATGGATACGATGTAGTGGCCCATTCAATGGAGGCGAAGCGAGTGGTAGGATTCATCCCCGACCAGCCGTTTCTCTATGAGAAACTGACTGGGGTTGAATTCCTGAAGTTCATGGGTAGCCTGTTCGGGATGAAAAAGGATGAGATTCAACCGGGCATTTCTGATCTTCTGGGTCTCTTCGAATTGGACGGATGGGGGGAAGAGCTGATCGAAAGTTACTCCCATGGTATGAAGCAGCGGCTCGTTATGTCGGCTGCGCTTCTCCATAATCCGAAGCTCATTATCGTTGATGAGCCCATGGTGGGATTGGACCCAAAGGGGATAAACCTGGTGAAAAGGATCTTCAGACAGAAGAGCGAGGAAGGGGTTACCATTTTTCTGTCAACTCACACCCTGGAGATTGCTCAGCAATTATGTCACCGTCTGGGCATCATCAACAGGGGAAAAATCATCGCCATGGGTACCTTATCGGTGCTGATGAAGGACCTGGAAGACAAAACGGGTCAAGCGGGAACTCTGGAATCTCTCTTCTTAGCCCTTACGGGAAAGTCCCTCGATGACTGAAGTCCTCTTGCTTCTTTGGCCGAAGGCCAAATCCATAGGAAACCGACTCAAACACCGCCGGACAAATGATCTCATCAGGCCTGTGGTCATGGTTATTCTGGCCGTGCTCTTCTGGGTCGTCATCTTTGCCGTCTTTTACAAGGTGTTAGTCTATTTCAAATCTATTGAGATCCTCGGGGAGGTTTTGGTGGCCAAATTACTGGCCGTCGTTTTTCTCACCTTCTTCTTAATGCTGACCGTCAGCAACATCATTACCTCCCTTTCCACCTATTTCCTGTCTGAGGATACCAGGCTCATCCTGTCGGTTCCCGTTTCCACCGAAAATGTCTATTTGTCCAAATACCTCATTACCTTGGGCCATTCTTCCTGGATGGTGCTCCTTTTTGGTATCCCCGTTTTCATGGCCTATGGGGCGGTTTATGGGGCCCCGATTACCTATTACCTCTGGGCCGTGGTCATCCTCTTGGTTTTTCTCATGATCCCTGGGGGGATCGGGGTCATGATCAGCATATTATTGGTCAATCTCGTTCCCGCCAAAAGGGCCAGAGGGGCCCTGGTGGTTTTGTTTATCCTGCTTCTGGCAGCCCTCTACCTTTTCTTTAGGTTCCTCCAGCCCGAGAAATTGGTCAACCCCGAGAGGTTTTCGGAACTCGTCGATTACCTAGCCATGTTGAGGTTACCTACCTCCCCATTTTTACCCTCCCATTGGGCAACCAGATCCCTTTTTCCCCTGCTGAAGGGTCGATTCGACGATAGCATGTTCTATTTCCTCCTCCTGCTTTCCACCGGATTCATGTCGGTATTGGCAGGGAGCTGGATTTGCCGGTTTCTCTACTACCGGGGATGGTCGAGATCTTATGAGTCCAGGAGGGACAAAGTAAGGAGGGTGCCACTGTTGGAGGGGTTGCTCGATTTCATCATGAGGCCATTTCACGAGTCGACCAAGGTGATGGTGATCAAGGATGTGAAGATCTTCTTGCGGGATACCAGACAATGGTCCCAGCTCATTCTGTTGTTTGCCCTTGTGGTTGTCTATCTCTTCAACTTCAAGGCCTTACCATTGAATAAAGTCCCCGGCATTAGCTTCTATTTGGAAAATGTCATCTCCTTTCTGAATGTGGGTCTAGCGGGTTTTGTTCTATCAGCCGTGGCGGTGAGGTTCATCTATCCTGCCATCAGCCTGGAGGGAAGGTCTTTTTGGATTATGATGAGCTCGCCCATCGAGCTGAAACGCCTTATCTGGAGCAAATTTTGGACATCACTGGTTCCCCTTCTCCTCCTGGCGGAGGTCCTGATCATCCTCTCCAACATATTCCTCCATGTCACCCAATTTATGATGATCATCTCCACGGCGAGCATTTTCTTTATTACCATCGCAATCGTGAGCATGGGAATAGGGATTGGGGCCGTCTATCCTCGTTTCCGAGTTGAGGATGTGGCCCAGATTTACTCCGGCTTTGGGGGGTTGATCTACATGATCATCTGCGTCACCTTCATAGGCCTTGTCATCCTCCTTGAAGCCTGGCCGACCTACGTGATCTTTATGGCTCGTATTGGACACCGTTCCCTCAGTCTCTTCCAATGGATTGAAGTGGTATTCTGTTTTTGCCTAACGACTTTGATCGTCCTCACCGCCACCTTTTTGCCGATTAAGATTGGGCTCAAGAGATTGTCTCGAATTGAGATTTAAGCCATCCCCATGGAATTCAGTTTCCATGAAACGGGAGGGGGAATGTATGGCCATATCAATCGACGGTTCCTACGGGGAAGGCGGGGGGCAGATTTTGAGGACCGCCCTGAGCCTTTCCGCAGTTCTGGGGAAAGGTATTAAAATCGAACGGATTAGGGCTGGAAGGGAGAAACCGGGTTTGCGGCCACAGCATTTGGCCGGGGTCAGGGCTCTGGGCCGAATTACCGATGCAAAAGTGGGGGGAGACGAGATCGGTTCCCAATCCCTCACCTTCTCCCCAGGGAAAGTAAAAGGAGGCGTTTATCGTTTCAACGTAGCCGAGGAGAGGGGCAGCGCCGGGGCGGTCACCTTGATTCTCCAGGTGCTCCTTTTACCCCTTTGCTTCAGTCCGTCATCATCCGAGGTGACGCTCCTCGGTGGAACTCATGTACCATGGAGCCCTCCCTTCCATTACTTCTCAATGGTCTTATTCCCCACCTTGGCCAGAATGGGGCTTTGCTGTAAAGCCGAGATAGAGAGGTGGGGATGGTATCCCAAGGGAGGAGGCGTAGTCCGGGTGAAGATCGTTCCCGTTGAGGAGTTGAGGTCCGTCAACCTTTCCACCGGGGGGAGCCCCAGGAGGATATTCGGGATTTCGGGAACATCAAACCTGCCCGTCCATATCGCGCTCCGCCAGAAGGAGAGGGCCTATCAGAGGGCTAAGGAGAGGTTGAGGTTGGTAGCGGACATTCAAATCGTGGATAAAGCCCTCAGCCCGGGACAGGGAACCGTCTTATTTCTGGCCCTGGAATCGGAAGGGGGACTGTCGGGGTTTTCAGCATTAGGGAGAAGGGGAAAGCGGGCCGAGGAGGTTGCGGATGAAGCGATGGACCAGCTCATTGAGCATATCGATGGGGGGGGATGTGTGGATCCTCACCTGAGCGATCAGCTCATTCCCTTTGCTGCGCTGGCAAAGGGGAAATCCGTCTTCACCACATCGAGGATCACCCGCCATCTCCTGACCAATATCTGGGTTGTGAAGCAATTCCTTGATGTGAGGATCGAAGTGGAGGGAAGGGAAGGGGAGGCAGGAAGGGTGGAGATCCATCCTTGACATTATCGTAAAAAGTCGGAATCAGACGGCAAAGAAAAAAGATCCAGATGCAAGGCGCGCAAATCCTGCTAAGAGTATCCACACAACAGTCACTACTTAACCCGTCTGCATATGTGCAATACAAACCAACCCGACGTGTCCAACCACCAGTTGAGATCGTAATGCAAAAACAAATAGAAGAACCAGTTGTTCACAAAGAACCTGATATTGTCGAAGAGGCTGAAGAAATCCTACCGCGCGCGGTTGAACTCGAACCAATGACGTACCTCGGGTATAATACCAATGATGATCTCGTGGCAGTAGCAAAAAAACTACCGGATGGCACTGTGAAAAGGAAAGTCATACGTGATCCAAACATGAGCACCAGTGAGCTGAGAGTTGATCGATGGGTGGAGCACTTGGAAAGCATTGCACCCATGCATGGTTACTGAGTAAATGATACCACGCGACGATGACTGGTATCGTAAAGCTGCGGCTGGAATTCTTGAGGTGATCGCGCACATGCTTGAAGAAGAAGATGGA
>JAUWDQ010000033.1 GCA_030608745.1 Pseudomonadota bacterium
TATGTGGGGCCGGAGCTCGAATATTTCTATTTCAAGTCGGATAAGAACCCAGAGACATTGGATGAAGGGGGATATTTCGATCTCACAACCCTTGATGCCGCCGGGGATATGAGGAGGGAAACCGTATTGACCTTGGACGCCATGGGGATAAAGGTGGAGTATAGCCACCACGAAGTTGACCCCTCCCAACATGAGATTGATTTGCGGTTTGAGGATGCCCTCACCATGGCCGACCACGTGATGACCTATCGAATCGTTGTCAAGGAGATAGCCAATCGGTATGGAGTCTATGCCACCTTCATGCCCAAGCCCATTTTCGGGGTGAACGGCAGCGGAATGCATACCCATCAATCCCTTTTTAAGGGAGACAGGAATGCCTTTTTTGACGCGGGTGATCAATACAATCTATCCGAAATAGCCAAAGGCTACATCGCTGGGATCCTCAACCATTCCCGGGAAATCACCGCGATTACCAACCAGTGGGTGAACTCCTATAAGCGGCTTGTTCCGGGCTATGAGGCCCCAGTTTACCTGGCGTGGGCTCGACGTAATCGGTCTACCTTGGTGAGGGTTCCCATGTACAAACCCGGAAAGGAGAAGGCAACCAGAATTGAATATAGAAGCCCGGACCCCGCGTGTAACCCTTACCTGGCTTTTTCGGTGATGTTAGCAGCCGGGCTTAAGGGGATCGAGGAAAAGTACGAATTGCCGGATGCCATCGAAAAGGATGTCTACCACCTGAGCGTGGATGAAAGGAAAGAGCTGGGTATCGAATCTCTGCCCGGTAGCCTAATTGAGGCCATAGAGTTGACGGAGAAGAGCGTTTTGGTAAGGGATGCCCTGGGGGAACATGTCTTCAATAACTTCATCCTCAGCAAAAAGGTGGAATGGGATGATTACCGGATGAAGATTCACCCCTATGAGATCGACAAATTCCTCCCTATCCTTTGAGAAGAGAGAAGGGGGGGAAGTTGAATGCTTATCAAGGTTAAACATGATATAATGATTTTATAAATATTTCCTTGATGGCTGGCCTGCAGAGGGACAGTCAACCAGTGGCGTCAAACCACATAAAGGTGGAAAGTGCTTACCAAAAGGATCATTCCCTGCTTGGATGTTGATGGGGGAAGGGTCGTAAAGGGGGTAAATTTCGTCAATATCCGGGACGCGGGCGACCCCGTTGAGAACGCGAAGATTTATAATAAGCAGGGGGCCGATGAGGTCATCTTTCTTGATATTACCGCTTCCAGTGACCGGAGGGATATCATCATTGATGTGGTGGAGAAAACCGCCGAACAAGTCTTCGTGCCCCTTACCGTCGGGGGAGGAATGAGGAACCTGGATGACATCCGGACGATATTGAGGGCAGGGGCCGATAAGGTGTGCATCAATACGGCTGCGGTGGAGAGCCCGGACCTCGTGAGAAAGGCTGCCGATCGGTTCGGCTCCCAATGCATCGTGGTGGCTATCGATGCTAAGGCGAGGGGCTCCTCATGGGAGGTATTTATCCACGGAGGGCGGACCCCTGCGGGTCTGGATGTTCTCGATTGGGCCAAGAAGATGGAGGGATTAGGTGCGGGAGAATTCATGCTGACCAGCATGGATCGGGATGGAACCAAAGAGGGTTATGACCTCCGATTAACCCGAACCATATCGGATTTGGTGAATGTCCCCGTGATCGCCTCCGGTGGAGTGGGAACCTTGGAGCACCTCTATGAAGGGTTGACCGATGGGCGGGCCGATGCCGTTTTGGCCGCCTCCATCTTTCACTACAACGAATTTGCGGTTGGCGATGTAAAGGCCTACCTCAAGGGGCGGGGAGTTAACGTGAGGCTATAGGGCATGAATGGCGAATGGGGAGAGCACTGTGGTTTGTTCGGCGTGTATGGCCATCCAGAGTCGGCCAACTTAACCTATTTGGGCCTCTATGCCCTGCAGCACAGGGGTCAGGAGAGTGCGGGAATCGTCTCCTCCGATAGCCAAGACCTGCACTCCTATCGCAACATGGGGCTGGTTTCCGAGGTCTTCACAGGAGATGTCCTGAAAAGGCTTCCCGGAAGGAGTTCCATCGGCCATGTGAGATACTCCACGGCCGGAGCAAGCGATTTGAAGAACTCCCAGCCCTTCACGGTCCACTATGCCCGAGGAGGATTGGCCATTGCCCACAATGGAAACCTGACTAACGCTCATATGCTCCGGGATGAGCTGGAGGCATATGGATCCATCTTCCAGTCGACCATGGACACGGAGACCATCATTCATCTGATCGCCCGCTCCCATGAACACGATCTGGCCGACAGGATCATCAGGGCTCTCAAGCAGGTGGAGGGAGCATATTGTCTGCTCTTCTTGAGTGAGGAGGAGATGATCGCGGTGCGTGATCCCCATGGGTTCAGGCCCCTGGTCTTGGGACGCCAGAAAAACGCCTATCTCGTCGCCTCGGAGACCTGTGCCTTCGATCTCATTGGCGCCGAATTCGAGAGGGAGATCGAACCCGGGGAGATGGTAATCATTAACGAAGACGGGCTCCACTCCTTCTATCCCTTCATCCCGGTGAGCCCTTCCCATTGTGTATTCGAATTCATCTATTTCGCCCGCCCGGACAGCTTCATCTTTGGACGAAATGTCTACGGAGTGAGGAGGGAGCTCGGGGTTCAGTTGGGCAGGGAGCATCCCGCGGAGGCGGACATCGTCATTCCCACCCCCGATTCGGGGTTTTCTGCTGCCATCGGCTATGGGCATGAGACCAAGATTCCCATGGAGTTGGGCCTCATGAGGAATCACTATGTGGGCCGCACTTTCATCGAACCCAAGCAATCCATCAGGCATTTCGGTGTCAAAATCAAGCTAAACCCGGTCAAAGAGCTCATTCGGGGGAAGGGAGTTGCGGTCGTCGACGACTCCATCGTGAGGGCCACCACGAGCAGAAAGATCATGAAGATGATCCGAAAGGCTGGAGCTGAACAGATCCACGTTCGAATCAGTTCTCCCCCCATTACCCACCCCTGTTTCTTCGGCATCGATACCCCCATGCGGTCTGAGCTCATCGCCTCCTCCCACTCCATAGAGGAGATAAACCGTTACATCACTTCGGATACCCTCGGGTACCTCAGCTTGGAGGGGTTGAAGCGGTGCGTGGGAGAGGATAACGGCAGTTTCTGCTACGCCTGTTTCAGCGGAGGTTACCCCATCAAGTTTCCCCCGAGGATGGGGGAAGCCCAGCTTCAGCTATTCGAGGAACGGTGACGTGGTAGATACTGAACATTACGATAACCTGAAGGGGCTTTCCCTTGATCTTGGGGCTTCTCTATTCGGCGTTGCTCGGGTCGCATCCCTGAGGGAAAGGTTTTTTCCCCTATCCCCTCAGGGGATTGATAGCCTGCCCTGTGCCATCTCATTGGGGTTTCACCTTTCGGATAGGATCCTCGAGGATATCGAAGATGGGCCAACTCCGTTATACTTCTTCCATTATCAGAGGGTAAATATCCTTCTCGATGAAATGGCCCTCAGGATCACCTCCCATATCCAAAATCAAGGGTTCGAAGCACTGCCCATTCCCGCCTCTCAGGTTATCGATTGGAAAAAACAGCTTGGCCATCTATCCCATAAACACGTGGCCAAGGAGGCGGGGTTAGGTTGGATTGGAAGAAATAATCTCTTGGTCACCCCGAAATTCGGCGCAAGAATCAGGTTGGTCAGCATTCTTACCAACTTTCCCCTAAGAGTTGACGAGCCCATGCAAAGGGACTGTGGTACCTGCCAGACCTGTATCCCCGTTTGTCCAACCAGTGCTATCCGTGAAAATCCCCTGGACTTCGATCATATCGGTTGCTATGAGTGGATAAAGGACTTTTGTAAGAAACGCAACATCAGGCAGCATATTTGTGGCATATGCATTAAGGCCTGCCCGGGCATGGAAAGGCCTTGACCGATCATATGGCTTATCTCTTATGGCTCATTGTCGTAACAATCGATATGATGTTATCGTCGTAGGCGGTGGTCATGCCGGGATCGAAGCGGCCCTCGCGGCAGCGCGTTTGGGGCATCCAACGTTGATGGTGACGATGGATATCGATTCCATCGGTTTCATGTCCTGTAATCCAGCTGTCGGAGGGTTGGCCAAGGGTCATCTGGTGAGGGAGATAGACGCGTTAGGCGGAGAGATGGCGAGGGCTACCGATGACACGGGAATACAATTCCGTCAATTGAATACGAGAAAGGGACCCGCGGTAAGGTCATCAAGGGCCCAAGTGGACAGGCACCTGTACAGGATGAGGATGAAGAAGGCCGTTGAGGAAGAGGGAAATTTGGATATCAGAATGGCCACGGTGGAAAGTATTTTGGTTAAGGACGATTCCATCGATGGTATTACGACGGGCTTTGGAGAGACAATTCTGGGTACCACGGTCATATTGGCAACGGGGACCTTTCTCAATGGGCTCATCCATATCGGGTTGAAGCATTTCCCCGCCGGGAGAATGGGAGATTTTTCAGCTATTGGGCTATCGGAATGCCTGAAGAAGCTTGGGTTCAGCATGGGGAGACTAAAGACCGGTACCACGCCCCGGCTGAATGGGAAGACAGTCGATTTCCGCAAGATGATTCCTCAATTGGGCGATGATCCCCCCGTTCCCTTTTCTTTCTCCACGAAGGAAATAAAGAGAAGGCAAGTACCCTGTTATATTACCCACACCAATCTAAATACCCACGAGGTCATTAAGAGTGGCCTTGATCGGTCCCCGCTCTATAGCGGTGTCATTAAGGGTATTGGGGCCAGATATTGTCCTTCCATTGAGGATAAGGTGGTCCGATTCGCCGAAAAAGAGCGCCATCAAATATTCATCGAGCCAGAGGGCATCGATACTAACGAGGTCTATCCCAATGGGTTGGCCACAAGCCTCCCGTTGGATATCCAACACCGAATGTTAAGGAGTATCGAGGGATTGGAGGACGTGGAGATAGTCAGGCCGGGCTATGCTATCGAGTACGATTATGTCGATCCGACGGAACTGAGGCCATCCTTGGAGGCGAAGAGGATAGCAGGGCTGTTTCATGCTGGACAGATCAACGGGACCTCGGGTTATGAAGAGGCAGCGGCTCAAGGGCTCATCGCCGGCATCAATGCCTCCCTCAAACTGGAGGGAAAGCCTGCCTTGATTCTGGATAGATCGGAGGCCTATATAGGCGTCCTGATTGATGACTTGGTCACCAAGGGAACCAATGAACCTTACCGTATGTTTACCTCCAGGGCCGAGTACCGGCTTTTCCTGAGGGAGGATAACGCGGATATCAGGTTGAGGGAGAAGGGATACCGCGTTGGCCTTGTCCAGAAAGAGGAGTATGAGCTCTTCTTGAAGAAAAAGGAGACTATGGAGGGCCTGAATGAGAGGGTCTCCCGGTGGATCGCCAATCCCACCAAGGGAATTAACGACAGGCTTCGGGCGATGGGGACATCCCCGGTGAAGCAGGCGACATCCCTGAGGGAAATCCTCAAAAGGCCTGAGCTAAGCTTTTCGGACCTTATTCGATTCGATGCCGACCTCTCGCATTTTGATCGTGAGGTGCGGGATCAAGTAGAGATCCAGATCAAATATGAGGGATATTTGATGAGGCAACAGGAGCAGATCGAGAGGTTCAAGAGGTTCGAAAATTTGAAGATTCCTGAGGACATGAACTTCCACTCGATTATCGGGCTTTCGACCGAGGTAAAGGAAAAATTATCCAAAATGAGGCCCATCTCCATCGGACAGGCCTCCAGGATTTCGGGCATTACGCCAGCAGCCATCTCCGTACTGATAGTCAACTTAAAGAAATTGGGATGTATCTGAGCTCATGGGCAAAGGTTCTCTCCTGAAACTCAGGAAAACAGGAGGGACCGCGAAGGAAGATCCGAGAATCGAAATAGTGGATAGCAGCATGGCATACCTTAAAGAGTACATCACGAAATCCTGTATTTGCATCGCCACCGGGGTCGCCTTGATCTTTATTGGATGGTCCCCGGCATTGGGCCAAAAAAGGGAGACAGCCTCTTCCGAAAGGGCCTTATTTCGGAAGAGGCAGTTCACTTACAGTGCGGAAAAATTTGGCCTTCGAATTCTGGAGGCAGTCATCACCTTGGAGGCGGCTCAATCCGAAACAGGGAAGAAGGTTTATCTCGTCGAGGCACGGGTGGAAACCACGGGGGTGACCAATTGGTTTTTTCGCATGCACAACCGGTTTCATTCCCGGGTCGATGCTCGGAATTTCAGCTCCCTACGATACGTGAAGGAAATCCATCAGAAGGGAATCTTTTCAGGGGAGAAAGAGTACACATCCGTGCTCACGTTCAGCCGAGGTGATAGCCGGGTTATCGTGGATGGGACAAAGGTAATAACCGTTCCCCCCGGCACTCAGGACCCGCTCTCCTTCTTCGTCAAATACTATCTGGGAGAGGAGATCAAGCCAGGTGAGGCGATTCGGATGACCATTTACGATGGGATTAAGCTGAGACAGGTCATCTTCAATACCAAAAGGGAATCCATTGATACCCAATGGCGCGGCCAGGTGGAGGTGATTTGCCTGGAATCGAAGGTTCCCTTCTCATCCCTTGGAGAGAGGGAGGGAATAATAAGGATCTGGTGTACCCGGGATCGGAGGAAAGTCCCTGTTCGAATCGGCTTCGACCTTCCTATCGGGATGGTTCGATTCGAACTGGAATCCTTCGAGGAATGGTGATATGAGAAGGCAATCCTCCCCTGGCTTTCTCGCCCCAAAACGGGAAACCATGAAAGCATTGAGAAGGATTGAGCAGCGAGCCATCGGTATCGGGATCTTTCTATTGATCCTTTTCTCCGGGTGTTCCACGGCGGCCTATGTAACTCGATTGGGGTTTGGGCAGGCCAAGGTGCTTCTGTTCAGCCGATCAAATGAAGAGGTCTTCAAGGATCTCTCGATCAGCCAGGAGACGAAAGATCGCATAAAATTCGTATTGGAAGTTAAACAATATGCCGAGGAGCGGATTGGCTTGGAAAAAACGGGAAATTATTCGAGGTATTTCAAAGTTGACAAGCAAGGATTACTCTATGTGATTTCAGCATGTCCCAAGGATAGCCTCAACCCCTACGAATGGACCTTTCCCATTGTTGGCAGGATGTCCTATAAGGGATTCTTCAGTTTGAGGGAAGCCCAAGAGGAGAGGGATAAACTGGAAAGGGCGGGCTTTGATACCTGCTTGCGAGGGGCCTTGGCATACAGCACTCTGGGATGGTTTAAAGATCCCATCTTTTCATCGATGTTGGATCAGAAAAGGGCCATTATCGCCCAAATCGTCATTCACGAACTTACCCATACCACCCTCTTCATCGAGGATCACTTGGATTTCAACGAGCAGATGGCTACCTTTATAGGCAATCAAGGGGCAATTGACTTCTTCTCGGAACGGTATGGAAGGGATTCACCGGACTATCGGGACGCCAAAAATATACTGGACGATGAATTCATTTTTGGCAAATTCATCGAGGGTATCTGCGTCGATCTCCGAGAGTTATATTCAAGGGGCTTATCGAAGGAAGAAAAGCTTGAATTGAGGGAGAGGATCTTCCAGAAAGCCAAGGAGGGCTTTCGACGTCTCAAGGTGAATTTGAAAACCCCGCTCTATCATGGCTTTGAGAATGAAGGGCTCAACAATGCCATCCTCCTTTCCTACTGGCAATACATCGGGGGGTTTGAACTCTTCAAGAGGCTTTACCACCTACAGGGCGGGGACTTGAAGAGGATGATAGACTTCTTGAAGGATGTTGAGCGGTCAGGAGAGGATCCGAGGGAATTGGTGGAACGGCGGCTTTCGGGGAGAACCCTGGATGTTCAACATTATGGGATCCGCATAAATATCCCTCCCTTCAATATGAGAAGGGAAACGTGAGTCCGCCGATTCCATCGGGAGGGTTAGGATGTGCGATCCTTGAAAAAGCAAGGAATAATGACTATAATTATAAATCGCTTAAACTGGTTTTGAATTCATACGTGAGGGCTTTCGGAGATGGACAAAGAATGGGGTTCCGATTCTAAGATTCCCGACCAAAAGGAGTTGGAAAAGGAATTAAACGAATATCTGGGCAAGAAGTATGGCGATCGAATCAGGTTGGTCGTACCAATGCTCTTCCCGAAGGCCGGAGCGGGGGAGGCGGGAGGTAAGGGGAAGAGGGACTCCAAGGGATTGAAGAAGCCCCACTTCGATATGAAACCGGAGGAACTGGAGGCCCACCTCAATGAGTTCATCATCAAGCAGGATGAGGCTAAGGCGGTGTTGGCCACAAAGATCTGTACCCATTTCAATCGCGTCACTTTCCTGGAAAAGTTCAAGAAGTCCGGTCGTTTTGAAGAGGTGGGGCATATAAAGAACAACATCATCATGATCGGGCCAACAGGGGTTGGAAAAACCTACTTGATCAAATTGATCGCCAAAAAGATCGGGGTTCCCTTTGTGAAGGGGGATGCGACAAAATTTAGCGAGACCGGCTATGTTGGGGGTGATGTTGAGGACTTGGTGAGAGATCTGGTTTATGAAGCCAAGGGGGATGTCCAATGGGCTCAGTATGGGATAATCTACATCGACGAAATCGACAAGATTGCATCCAGTATCAACCTCATCGGCCCTGATGTGTCGAGGACCGGTGTTCAGAGAGCTCTTCTCAAGCCCATGGAGGAGACGGAGGTCGATCTGAAGGTTCCCCATGACCCCATCTCCCAATTGGAAGCCATCGAACAATATCGAAAGACGGGGAAGAGGGAAAAGAAGGTCGTCAATACCAAGAACATCCTCTTCATCGTCAGCGGGGCTTTTACCGGTCTGGATGAGATCATAAAGAAAAGGATGAGGAAAGAAGGCATTGGATTCGGCGCACAAATTCGTTCGAGGGATGAGAGGGCCGAATATCTTAAGCACGTAAAAGCTGAGGATCTGATCGAATATGGGTTTGAATCGGAATTTGTCGGGAGATTACCGGTTATCGTGGTATTCGAGAAGTTGGATGTCGAGGACCTTTATCACATCTTAAGGAATTACAATAACCCCATTATCACCGGGAAAAAGCGGGATTTTAAGTCTTACGGGATCGATATTCAATTCGAGGATGGAGCCCTCTACAAATTGGCTGAGCGGGCATCCGAGGAAAAGACTGGTGCAAGAGGGCTGGTGAGTGCGGTGGAGAAGGTCTTGATAAAATTCGAAAAGAAGCTTCCCTCAACCGATATTGGGAAGGTGGTCGTTACTCCTGCGGTGGTGGAAAACCCGCAGGGGGAGTTGGAAAAACTCCTTACTATGGACCAAGATGGGGTAATATTGGCTCGATTCGAGGTGCTGGCCAACGAAGAAAAGGACGTAATAAAGGGGTTAATCAACCGAAGGGAGGGGGAACTTCTCGGGAAGTACGGCATGGTGGTCCACGACAAAAGGGTTGATCTCATCGCCGATAGGGTCGTTGATGGGGGCTTCGATATCGACACCGTCTACGAGGAGATCCTTTCCTTAGACCGAGAGATTCGGGATTTCGAGCGGTCGTTTTATAAGAAACACGGGATCGAGATTGAATTCGATGAAGGAGCTGTTGTGAAACTGACGGAGTTGGCCCTGGAGGAGGGAGACGGCGCGTCCCTTATTTTCCAAAGGTTGACGGAAAATTTCGAACATGGGTTCAAGCTCATTCGGGATCGCAGTAAACAGTTCAGGTTTGTCCTCACCGCTGAAGCCGTTGAGAATCCCGAAGGCTATCTGAATAAGTTGATCAAGGAGACTTACAGCGAAAATACCCCGCTTTTGACGGGACGGACGGCAAAAGATGGAGGATAGGGATTATTACAAAATACTGGGCGTTGACAAAAACGCCAGTGAGAAGGAGATCAAGAGGGCGTATCGGAAGCTCGCCTTGAAGTATCATCCCGATCGGAACCGCGGCGATAAGAAGGCGGAGGAGCAGTTCAAATTGATCAACGAGGCCTATGCTGTATTGAGCGATAAGGAAAAACGTAGGCAATATGACACCTTCGGTTCAGCGGCCTTTCATCAAAGGTTCTCCCAAGAGGACATCTTCAGGGGTTTCGACATCGGGGATATGTTGAAGGATTTGGGGGTTAGCTCCGATGATATCTTCAGCACCCTTTTCGGAAGGGGTTCTAAACGGAAATTTCGCTTCGGAAACTTCGGGGCCCAAGATGGCCCACGCTTTGATTATGGCTCCCCTTGGGGCAAGGGTTTTCAGAGGGAAAGCCATATGCCCCAAAAGGGCGGTAATGTTACCTATGATCTTTCCATCACCCTGGAGGAAGCGGCATCTGGGGCCGAGAAGAAAGTTTCCTATCGAAGTGATGGAGGCTTAGAACAGATCACCCTGAAAATTCCCCCAGGAATCAGCCCGGGGAAAAAGCTCAGGGTTGGTGGAAAGGGATCGATGGGCAAAAACGGGGGTCCCAGGGGGGATCTTTTCTTTAGGATCCATATGCAACCCCATCCTTTCTTTCAAAGGGAGGGGGATGATCTTATTATCGAAAGGGAGGTTACCTTCAGTCAAGCTGCACTGGGAGCAGAGCTTGAAGTTCCCACCTTGGATGGGAGGCGAAGGGTTAAGGTGCCGCAAGGGACCCAGAGCCATACCAAGTTGAGGTTGAAAAATCATGGATTTCCGCATTTCAGGGGAAATGGTCGGGGCGATGGGTTCGTCAGGATTATCATAAAAACCCCCAAGGGCCTTACCCCGGGGCAGAGGAAATTGTTTGGGGAGCTATCCAAACAGGGGTTATGATCCTCTTCATGCGGCCCCTGCTATTTCGCCATCTTGTTGAAATGAGCCTACCTTTCTTCTTTTCCCCACATAATCTCACGCCTTTAAGAATTGGCTTTTTGTTACACGAGAAATCGTATGCGCAGGCCTGAAATCGACAACCCCGGAGGGTATTGACTTTTAGACGGTTATTGGGGAGAATACCGATGACTTGATGGATCTAGGGATACGGTTTTTCATCCCTCGGGAGGTAATATGAAATGACCCAAGAAATGTCATTTGAAGAGGTCCCTGTAGAAAAGCTAAGATGGAGGTGCGACCCGGAAGGGCTGAAATTCCAATCAACTGATGAACTACCCATTATGGAGGAGATAATTGGCCAAGAGCGAGCCCTGGAGGCCATTCGCCTCGGTTTGGATATCGATGGATTCGGCTATAATATCTTCGTGACGGGCCTCGTTGGTACGGGAAAAAAGACGGCCATAAAGGGCTTACTGGAGGAGATCGATACAGCAGGCAAGATACCCGACGATATCTGTTACGTAAACAATTTCAAAAATCCCGATATGCCCAAAATGATCTCCCTTCCGGTGGGCAGGGGAAATGAGTTCAGAGGGGATATGGACAACCTCACCGAGACCCTGAAGAAGAAGATTCCCCTGATATTCGAGGATGAAAGATACTTAAACAAGAAGAAGGAGATCTTGGAGAAATTTCGGGAGCAGCAGGCGGCCTATTTCAAGGAATTCGAGAAAAAGGTGACCCAGGAGAAATTCTCCCTGGTACAGATCCAAATGGGCCCCTACTCCAGACCGGGTATCTTTCCGGTAATCGATGGAAACTCCTTGAGCTTCGATCAATTGGAGGGTTTGGTCCAGGAGGGAAAGCTCTCCGAAGAAGAGGTGGGAAGGTTAAGGGAGAAACAGAGGGAACTGGCTTCTGAACTGGAGGATATTTTCAAGGAGACCCGAAAGACCGAAAAGGAGATTCGGCAATCCCTCTCAAGCCTTGACAAGGAGGTTATATCTCCCGTGGTCCGCGATTCCCTTATAGATATCCGGGAGAAGTATGATAACGAGAAGATCAACAACTACCTGGATGAGGTTCAAGAGAGCATCATGGAGGACCTTTCGAGGTTTATGGAAAAGGAGGAACAACCGCAGGTCATACCGGGTCTGAATATCCCTCAACCCGCCGATCAATTCACCGAATACCGGGTTAACGTATTGGTAGACAACTCGGATACCAAGGGCGCGCCCATTGTCGTTGAAACGACCCCCAATTACCGGAACCTCTTCGGAACCATAGAGAGAGTCGTCGATCGATCCGGGATTTGGAAGACGGACTTCAGCCGGATAAAGGCCGGCTCCTTCCTCAGGGCCAATAAAGGGTATCTCATCATCGACGCCTTGGATGCGTTGATTGAACCCGGGGTCTGGCAGACCCTGAAGAGGACCCTGAAGAACGGGGTCGTGGAAATGCAGACCTACGATCCCTTCTACCTCTCTGCCACCTCTGCCCTGAAACCCGAGCCCATCGAGGGCGATGTTAAGGTGATCATGCTTGGGGATGCAATGATGTACCACCTCCTCTATAATCACGACGAGGACTTCAAGAAGATCTTCAAGGTTAAAGCCGACTTCGATACGGTTATGGATAAGAACGAGGAAGCCATCAACCAATATGCCTCCCTGATGCATAAGATCTGTAAGGAGGAAAACTTGAAGCCCTTTGATCGGTCCGGTGTGGCGGCTGTGGTCGAGCATGGGGTGAGGATGGCGGGAAGGCAGAAGAAATTGACCACCCGGTTCCACCTGCTGGCGGATGTCCTGAGGGAGGCCAGTTACTGGGCGGGAAAGGAGAATTGCCAATATGTTGGCGAGGCTCATGTGGAAAAGGCCATCCAGAAGAGGATCTACAGGGTTAATCTCGTAGAGGATAAGATTCAGGAGATGATCGAGGACGGGATGATCATGATCGACTCCGAGGGGAAGGTGGTGGGGCAGGTGAATGGCCTTGCCGTCTACAATCTGGGGGACTATGCCTTCGGAAAGCCCTCCCGAATCACGGCCAAAGTTGCCATGGGTAAGGCGGGCATCATCAATATCGAGAGGGAGTCGGAACTCAGTGGTCCCACCCATAATAAGGGAGTTTTCATCCTTGCCGGATACCTCCGGGGGAAGTATGCCCAGGATAAGCCCCTTGCTATGAGCGCCAGCATCTGCTTCGAACAATCGTACAGCGGTGTGGATGGGGACAGCGCATCCTCCACCGAGGTTTATGCGCTTCTATCGAGCCTCGCTGGGATACCCCTTAGGCAGGATATCGCCGTGACTGGTTCCGTGAATCAGAAGGGGGAGATCCAGCCCATCGGCGGTGCGAACGAGAAAATCGAGGGTTTCTTCGATGTGTGTAAGGCCAAGGGGTTAACGGGAAGACAAGGGGTGATGATACCCCATCAAAATGTGGATGACCTGATGCTGAGAAAGGATGTCGTGAAGACGGTCGAAGAGGGCAAATTCCGTATCTATCCCGTGAAGAGCATCGATCAGGGTATCGAGATTTTGACCGGTGTAGAAGCAGGCCAGAGGGATAAGGATGACAGCTTTAAGGAAGGGACGGTGAACTTCTTGGTCGATAGGCAATTGGAAGAACTGGCATCAGGGATAAAGGAGTTTGAAGCGGCGGAAGAGAAGCCGTCAAAGAAGAAGAAGAAATGAAAAGGGCTTTCCTTGAGTAGTTCAAATCCAATAGAGTATATCGAGATCAAAACGCCTCCCAAGGAAGGCCACAAGATCCGAATAACGGGAGAGGGACTGGATGGGCTATACTTTCGTCAGGCCAGGCCGGGTGAACTGGTCACATTGACCGGGGAAGGAGGAGGGGAGTTTCGAGGAAGGATCCTTTCCATCAATTCCCGTGAGGCCTGGGTGTTCGTATTCAAGTTCCTTACACCTCCTACCGAGTCCCCCGCGAAGATCATCCTCCTTCAAGCCCTACCCGATAGGGAACGGATGGAGCTCATCATTCAGAAGGCCACCGAACTGGGGGTCTATTCCATCGTTCCCTTCAAATCGAGGCGATCGATTTCCCTCGCGGAAAGGGAAAGGAAACAGCCCAAGGCCCATCGTTGGCAATCCATCGCCATAAAGGCAGCCAAGCAGTCGAGGAGGGGAAGGGTTCCCCTGCTCGAGCCCTATTGCGATTTTTCGGAAGTACTGGAGTACGCCGGGGGGAGCGATCTCAAAGTCATCCTTTGGGAGAGGGGGAACAAGAACCCGTTGAGGGATGTCTTGAGGCCCAAGGAGAATTATGGCCAAGTGACATTGATGGTGGGCCCTGAGGGCGGCTTCGACCCGGAAGAGATCCGAAGCGCAGAAGAGAGGGGATTCATTCCCGTTACCCTTGGACAAAGGATCCTGAGGACGGAGACGGCCGCCATTTTGCTTGTGGGAATCCTGCAATACGAATTGGGGGATTTGGGGTGATGCGGTTAGGGGAAGGATGATTTCCTCGGAGACACCATCGCATCTTCCAATTCCTCTCCATCCTTAAAGCCGCCCTATACCCTCAATTCCTCTCTCCAAATCGAGAGGAATACGATCAGTCCCTCAAGCGGGCAACCTCATTTCGATCTTAGAAATGGCCTCCTGGATCCTGGCCTCAAGCTCATCCGCATCGTCGCCCGTGGCCGTCAGGGTAACCTCTAGCCTCACATCCCTGCCGAAATGGGTGGGCCTCGATTTCAGATATACCCTTGGAACCTCCTTCATCACCTTGTCAAGGATCTCCCCAAGCCTCGATTCATCCCCCAAATTGGTGCTCATCGTCTTCTCGAGAAAGAAACGCTTTCCGAATAAATTCCTAAGGTCTTTCAGCAGGGACTCCTCGAAGATGGCCCTCATCTCTTTGGGGACTCCTGGAAGGGAGAGGATGAGGGTTTTCCCGGCCCACAATTTCACCCCAGGGGCGGCGCCAACAGGGTTTGGAATCATCTCCGCCCCATTGGGGAATATGGCCATTTTCTTCCTGCTGGGCGTGACCTCATCCGTATCGATGAAACCCTGCTCCTTGAAGAAGGTGTATCTCCCCTTGACAAAATCAAGGGCCTCGGCGTTGAGTTCCATTTGGAGCCCCGTAGCCATGGCCACGGCTTCGAGGGTTTTATCGTCGAAGGTAGGCCCTAACCCTCCCGTTGTCACAATGACATGGGAGTTATTCCCCAGGGCAGTCCTCAACTCCCCGCAGATGGAATCGATCTCGTCGTCTACCACTGCGACCCGTTTGATATCTCCTCCCAGGGCCGTGATCCTCTTGGCCAACCAATTGGAGTTGGTATCCAGCGTCCTTCCCGTAAGGATCTCCCTGCCAACGACGATAATCTCCGTCCTGCTCACCCGTTCTCTCTCCATGAAATCATTCGGAATCTTCGCATAAGATGTGGACGAAATCAACCGAAAAA
>JAUWDQ010000045.1 GCA_030608745.1 Pseudomonadota bacterium
TTTCTTGCTTTTACGTGAAAAGTAGTATATAGTTCAATAGTTGCATAGAGTCTTTTTGGCAGCAAGACGAAAACCCGTAAAGAACTCTAGACAACTTCTTTACGGGTTTTTTTGTTAACGCTTTACAAAGCTAATTTCCAAAGGAGGTCGTAATCGCGAAGGGTCGAGTGAAGTCGTTTAAGGGGGACGGGTTTAAATCCTTGGGAGAGGGAGATGGGGTTGAATTCGACATTTCCCAGCCCAAAAAGGCCCCAAACCAGCAATGTAAGAATAGCCTGTTAAAAAAGCGAAGCTTTGCGCTGACTTCAGTAAACTCTATCGAGCTGTGATTCATAATCTCAGAATAAGGAGGACGAACGTGAATATTTATGTTGGGAATCTATCCCATGATGCGTCAACGGAAGATCTTCGCCAGGCTTTTGAGGCTCATGGCGAAGTGAGTTCTGCAAACATTATCAAGGATAAATATAGCGGTCAACCACGCGGTTTTGGTTTTGTAGAAATGCCCAATAAGGCTGAAGCTCAAAAGGCGATTGAGGGCCTCAACGGGAAGGACCTACTCGGGCAACAGATGAATGTAAACGAGGCGCGTCCTCGCACGGAAGGCGGAAGACCCGGAGGGCAAGGTGGCAATAGAGGGCGGTCGGGTTTTGGCGGTGGAAGACGATATTGATCTGGTTGTTTCCCGGTCCGTGAGCCGGGCGATGAAAAGAGGTTAAGAAATAATACAGAGGAAAAGGCACGGGAAGAGTCTCGGGTTAAGACCCAGCCATTCAGGCCGTCCTAAATTGTATAAGATCACTTGGACGGGCTGTGGAAAAGAAGTCGCGTTTCAGGTTTGCCCTCCCGAAGACAAGAAACTCCTGTGTATGGAATGCTTCAAAAAATAGAGACCTCCTCGATGATTCGATGGGGAGCATTCTCCCCATCTGCGAGAAAGAGGCGAGCCCATACTGAGACTTCCACCCCATTTCTGCGTGATTTAATCATTGCTTACCCGCAAGTCGTGTGAAATCGTGGAAATCATTGGTTTGGCGTAAAAAAGGAAAGGGGTAACTCTGTCCAATATCGACTGAGTTATTTAAGGATTGACGATGAAGTTTTCAGAATTAGATTTAAGGCCCGAAATTCTGAAGGCCCTAACTAACATGGGCTATCAGGATTTGACACCCATTCAGGAAAAGACCTTCTCTCCTATCCTGAGCGGCAGGGATCTTTTGGCCCGGGCAGAGACCGGTTCGGGCAAAACAGCGGCCTGCAGTATTCCACTGGTCCAGATGATCGATCCTTCGCTCAATGCCATCCAGGCCCTAATCCTGGTCCCTACCCGTGAACTAGCACTTCAATACGTGGAAGAGATCGATAAAATTTCGAGACTTACGGATGTCGTCCCTTTTGCCATCTTTGGCGGATTCTCGATGGAGATTCAAAAAGCAAAACTAAGGGACAGGGTCCATATCCTCGTCGCAACGCCTGGACGATTGATCGATTTCCTATGTCATACCACGTCGATTAAGCTCTCTTGTGTTCGTACGCTGATTCTGGATGAAGCGGACGAGATGCTGAAGATGGGTTTTATTGAAGATATGGACTTCATCATGTCCTGCCTGATCCACGAGCACCAGACATTGTTTTTTGCAGCGACGATGCCCGAAAAGATCAATCGATTGGTCAGGGCCTATCTGAAAGAACCTGTCAGAGTGGAATTAAATAAGGAGCGGGTGGCCCCACAGAGTCTTGTCCATCATTTTCAGTACACGGGGCGACGTGATCGGCTCAATGCCCTGATCGCATACCTAAAAAGGGAGAAGATCTCCCAGGCCATCATCTTTTGCAATTCACGACATTGCGGCGAGAAACTGATAAGGGAATTGAAAGGAAGATTTAAATCGATAGGGTATATCCACGGAGGCCTGGAACAATCGAGACGAACATCGATCTTCGAGCGTTTTCGCCGAAATAAGATTACCTTCATGGTTGCCACGGACCTTGCCGGTCGCGGACTCGACTTCAGCCATGTAAGTCACGTAATCAATTACGACTATCCTTGCGGCCTGGAAGCCTACACGAACAGGACAGGAAGGACCGGGAGAATGGGACGGTCAGGCATTGCCATGACCTTTGTGACAAATCAGGAATTGAAGGTCTTAAAATCCCTGTTTACGACCAATCGTATTGATCCCGTGTGGCATGGCAACATCCCTAACCTCCGGGCTGCCCCCAAACATAACGGGAGACTAGATGGCAAAAAATACTTCAAAAAGCGGTCCCGGCCAGTACCCCAAAGTCGAATCCTATCAAATAACAGGAATAATCCCATAAGGGGAGAAAGGTGGGAAAGGTAAGAGTGATGATTTTGTAAAAAGTCGAAATAAGACGGCAAAGAAAAAAGATCCAGATGCAAGGCGCGCAAATCCTGAGGAATGAGGCGTACATAGAAGTACGCTGCAGTGATTTACCCTGTTAAACATTTTCTTTGTTTGATGTTACTGTTTTCAAGCAGCTTCTATATCCCATATCTCTTGATATGGCTGCCTTCAATTTAACAGGGCAGGGGATGAAGCAAAACGCAGCAGATGGACTTTTTACGAAGCCGTCAAGTTTAGATCTCGTAACGCAACACCTCCCATGAGTTGATAGCAGCACTTCCCGTTAGGAATTCCGGATATATTCGGCCTCACTTTAGATCTTCCCTCTTATTTCAGGCCAAATCGCTTTACCGCCCACCTGCCGGTTTTCACGCTGAAACCAAAGGCCCTCAGGTTGGTGATAGCTACCCCAACATTACCCTCAGCTTCCACGGTATCCACCAACTCTTTAACTTCCGATCTCTCCTCACTCCATCTGTTGGTGAGGGCGCTGAATCCGAGGACACGGAGGTTAGTAACGGCAACCGCCACATGTCCATCAAATTTGCTTTCGAGGACCCGCTCCCGAGAGATGAGGTTTTGAGTCACCCAACGATTCCCCACGGCCGAAAAGGCCAAAAGTTCCCGTTCCCTCACCAAAAGGTATACCTCTTCCTCGACCACGTCTCCTGAGGAAGCAACCCCCATGGAAAAGCAATTCAGCGCCACCAATAGCCCAATCGCCACAACCCCCTTTTTCATCATCGGCCATGTCTCCTTTTGAGGAAACGAACTATCCAACTGACCAAGAAGAGCAATATTCCGGAAAGGCCCATTCCCACCAGGCCGCAATGAGGATAACCCATCCATTTCCCGAATATGGCCACCCCTCCCCCCCCGATTACGGCGGCCATTGCCCCCGAGGGGTGGAGTCGGAGCCGTTTCCCGTAAAACCCAAAAATCACGGGCAAGACCAACCCAGAGGAATAGATGGTATAGCCCAACAGCAGGGCACGGATAACCCCCTTCAGCTTCAAAGCGATTCCCAGTGAAAGAAGTCCGATCAGCACGATGAAAGCTCGAGAGATGAACAGGAGATGTTCATCCTTTATATCCCCCTTCAGGGAAGGCTTGATAATGTCGGCTGAAATAATCGTGCTCGTTGTAAGCAGAAGGGTATCCGCCGAGGACATCACTGCGGAAAGCAACCCTGCAATGACCAGAGCACTAACCCCCATGGGGAGGACCTCCCTGACCACCGCAGGAAAGGCGCCTTCTGGGGAAATCCCAGGGGCAATCACCTTGGCGGACATTCCGATCAGGGTAATGGAAAATGCGAGAGGGATCATGATCAGGGCTGTGATGGCCACCGAATTTTTCGCCACCTCCTCATTTCGCGCGCAAAAAAGCCTCGAATAGATATCGGGACCTACCACATAAGCTGACCCAACCATGAACAAAAGCGTGACCACATAGGTCCAATCCCCACGGGTATTGGTGGGGAAGGAAAAGTAGGATGAATCCAGACTTAACCGTAAGGATTCAAGGCCGCCCGCCTTTCCGATACTCAGGTGAAGGCAGATGAAAATACCAAGGAGCAAGATGGCCGACTGAGCGGTATCGGTACGAAGGATGGAATACTGGCCCCCTAAGAGGGTATACGTGATAAAGACGGCTGCCGAAAGAAGGATCATCAAATCCAGGCATCCCGGGATGAGGACATCGAGGATCTTGCCCGCAGCAACCATCTGGCCCGCGATGATACCCAGCCAGGCGACGCAAATAATGACCGAGGCCACCAATTTCACACCGGACCCGTACTGATCCCCCAGGAGTTCGGGCAGGGTATAAAGGCTGTATCTCCTGACCCGTTTGGCAAATAAAAATGCGAGGACCAGGAGCCCCACCACCCCTACCAACAGCCACCATGCGCCAACGAGCCCCTTTTCAAACCCCAACCCAGCCATGCCGATGGTGCTGGATCCCCCTACAATGGTTGCCGTGAGAGATCCGGTGATCAAAAGGGAACTCCCCTTGCGATCGGCTACAAAGAAACTCTCGGTTCCTTTGATCCGCCTATAGCTCAAGGCACCAATCAAGATCATCCCAATGAAAAAACAAGAGACAATCACCAGATCCATGCGATTTCCCTCCTTAGGGATCTCTTGGGATTACTTTACCGCTATCCCCGAGAGATCGAAAGCGTGCCCCACAGCCATCTTCCTCACCTTTTCCTCATCCCCCAATAGGATGGCTTCGAAAATCCCCTGCCAAATTCCTCCCTCCCCGAGAGCAAGACCTCTGATCGTGGACCGGAGCTTATTCGGGGAGGATAAAGAGCTGATCCTTGGTTGAAGTGAGCTTTTCTACTCCATGGGAGCATACCAAATAGAGGTCTTCAATGCCCACCACGCCTTTTTCGGGGAAGATCAATTTGGGCTCAAAGGCGAAAACCATACCTTCCTCCAAGTGCGTGTTCACCCCCATGCCCAAGAGGGGAAGTTCGTCCATTTCGAGGCCGATTCCATGACCCACAAATGGTACCCTTCCCTCCCCATGACCCATGAAGTAGTCTCCAAACCCCCTTTCCCTGGCCATTTCGACAGCTCTCCGGTATATTCCCCGCCCGGAAATCCCCGGGCCCGCGCTGCGCTCCATATCCCTCTTGATCTCCAGCAGGGCCTCAAATCCCCTCAGGAAGAGCCCGGGAGGTTCCCCGATGCAAAAGGTTCTCGTTTCATCGCTCACGTATCCGTTAATCCCCACTCCGAAATCGATATAGATGGCCTCCCCCCTTTTCACCCTACGCTCCCCTGCTCCCTGGGCGATGGCGGGGGTGGGGCCCTCACCACACACTGGGGATGTACAGAAGGAATGGCAAGTGGCCTCCTTTCCCGAGAGGATGTGGCCGTGGAACATCTCCTGATTCCAGCCCCGAATGCGAAGTCTTCCCTGGTGTCCCTTTTTTCGAGCGTGGGCGAAGAGCAGCCCGTCGATCTCCAGTTCCGTCATCCCTTCCCGGATGATCTCCTTGGCCACGCTCATCACCTCATCCGTGATACTCGCCGCTTTCCGAATCTGTCGGATTTCATAGTCCGACTTGATGGACCTCACCTTCAGAATGAGACGGGAGATGTCGGTGAATTGAGATCGGGGAAAGAGGGATTGAAAGTGAAAATAGTAGTTGGTTGGGAGGACATCCAATTCGAGGCCGATAGTCCCAATATGATCAAATCCCCCATCCCGTAACACGCCCGGAATATGGCGGACTTTTTCCAGAAAAATGATATTTGACAGAGCCGATTCCCTCACGGCTCTGGCATGGCTCTTCTTTACCATGAGGGTAGGTTCCCCCTCCTGGGGTATGAAGAGGAAGGACTCTTGAATGGTACCGGCGAAATAGAATAGGTCGACGTTTTGACAGATCAGGGCGCCATCTACCCCTTGTTCCCTCAACGAGCCCTGGAATCGTTGAATTCTGGATTTCAATTCCCCTTCAGGGGTATACTCCATCTCGTGACCTCCAACAAATGAACCGAAGAAAGATCAAGGGCTTCTCCCCTTGGGCAGAGAATTTCTCGACAAGAGGGAACAATGATTAGGGGTTCCCTACTATCCCCCTTGTGCACTTTCCCTTATCCTCTTGTATTTCCAAAGTGCGGATAGCGACTTTGCAGCCTTTTCCGGTGTAGCGTAGTTTACGATGCTTCCCTTCTCAACCAGGGATTTTACCTCTTCCCCCCAAATCCCCGGGGGGGAGGAAAAACAGCACACAATGGGCTTCTTCCTGCCCCATTGCGTGAGCAAACCGGATAATGCCCTGATTGAACCCTCGTTGGCCGAAGCAAACATGACGCATAAGAGGATGGCATCAATGGCCTTATCCTGAAGGACGGACTCGACAATTCCTCGAATTGCCCTTGAATCATACCAGGCAGGACCCATATCAACGGGGTTTATCCTTATGGCCATAGGAGGAAGAAGGTTGTCGATCCTTTTCTGGGTTTTTTCTGAGAATGGAATAATGCGCAATCCCTCTTTCTCGCAGATGTCACAGGCGGCCATTGCAGGCCCCGCCTGACCTGAGAGGACGGCTACCGCGCAGCCTTCGGGCAACGGACTCGAGGATAGGGCCTTGGCCGTATCGAGAAGCTCCAATGAACTTTCCACGGTGAGAATCCCGGCCTGCTTGAAGGCCCCCTCGTATATCTCTCGACGGCCAGCCAGTGAACCCGTATGGGATTTGGACGCCAAATCGCTGATGGCCGAAAGGCCTACCTTATACGCGATGATCGGCTTCTTCCCCATAAAGCCTCTGGCCACCTCAAACAGACGGCGTGGGTTGTCAATGCCCTCCACGTACAGGGCAATCACCTGAGTGTCGGGGTCTCTCATCAAATAGGGGATCATGTCTGTAAAATCTATATTACATCGGTTGCCCAGGCCCACAATCTTGCTGAAACCAAAATCGTCCCTCATGGAAAGGAACCCCATCAGGTGGGACATGCCACCACTCTGGCTTAAGAGGCTAATCCCCCCTTTTCTAATATCGGAAAACTCTGGAGTGAAGGAGGCATTCAAGCGGGCGTGAAGGTTGACAATTCCAAAAGTATTCGGTCCGATCACCGGGATACCGGCCTCATCGGCGATATACATGATCTCATCCTGCAATCTCCCCCCCGACTCATCTTCGATTTCCCTGAAGCCAGCCGTGATGAGTACTATTCCCTTGACGTCTTTTTCCGCACAATTCCTGATTATCCCCGGCACAAGCCCGGAAGGAAGCGAAATAACGCAGAGGTCCACCATAGACGGCACATGAATCAGGGAAGAATAGCTTCTCAAGCCGAGGATTTCTCGCTTCCCCGGATTGATCGGAAAAATGCTCCCAGAATACCTTCCCTGGATCAAGCTCTTCATCACGTGGAAGCCGAGCTTCCCTTCGTTGCCGGATGCACCCACAACCGCAACGGACCGGGCGTTGAACATGGCATCTATTCCGCTCAATTTATCCGGCATATCTCGGTCTCCCTTTCCCACCCCTGTCTCTTCCAGAAAAGTTTATCCCAAGCATCCAGTTTCGACAAAAGGGCCGTGGTGACGCAACCCATACCTTTGGCCCTCTGAAGACGTTAAACAAGGTCCTCCCAAACTACAGCACTGTAGCACCGCATGACCGCACCACCTGAAGTATACCGTGATTGAACGCCTTATGGTCTCATGATCAAAGAGGGCTCTTTCTCCGCTTTCCTTTCTCTCTCCGCCGCCATGACGCTGTATATGGATGTAATTACCAGTTGAAGCAAAAAAGGGTTGGGGTTAAGTGAGTTGATCTCCTTTTCCAAATCGAGGGCTGCTGCAAGACAACGCTTTGCTTCATCGCTTCGATCCAGTTTAAAAAGGATGTATGCCATCTCCTCGAGCCTGCGCTTATAAAGAAGCCTGCGCTCGCCGGGGAAGAGTTCTCCGAGGGCTCGTAGGTATATTCCCTGAAGCCACTCTTCCTTTTGCGTGGGATTGAGTGCGATTCGGCTCTCCTCCGCCTCTCTCACCGCCCTCACGTAAGGCTCAACATCTTCGGGTTCCAGTACCCAATTAATAATGCCCTCCATTGCAAGGAGGTTTTTAGAATCGGCAAGGAAACGGTCATTTCCCTTGATCTCATCTTGATCCAGAAGTTGGTAGATCAGAGGACCAGTAATCCCATTTTCTATGTCGCTAATCCCCCTTTTGGCTGTTAGGAAATCCTGGGGAGGGGTCTTCTCCATCTTCTCGGTGAGGGAATATGCTTCCTCCAACAGGAAACGTGCATATGCCGGCGGGATTTCCACAATGGGGAACTTGACCTTCTCCCTCAAATTCCTTAAGAATGTATGAAAGGCCTTCTTCGTCATCTCATCCCGGTGAAAATTCAAGAGGCCTTCGATATCACTTACCAGTGCCTCAAGGGTCTGGAGGCCTCGGGGGATCCTGGGAAGCGCCAGAATAATGAGACGATTGCCCAGGTAGTCTATCCCACTCATAAAACCCTGGGGTTGACCGCTCGGAAGGGGTCGAATCACCGGTGTACTCCTCTCCCTTTCATCCCTATCCTCAATGGATAATCCCTTCTGCTTCAAACGGTAAAGGGATTTCTTTATGGCCTTCAGCAAGGGTTTGGTCCGGCAAGAAGCCTTCATCTCCATCAGGATCATAGCAGTAGCCCTTGAGGGAATCCTTGCCAGGCCCTCCGCAATAGCCACATCCAATTCGTCCGACTTTCCCAAAAATTGGGATATAAACTCTAGAGAACGCTGCGGGTCCTCTTCCTGCCGTTGATACAGGCTGATCCTGTCGATGATGGTTTGAATGGCCTGAAGGGTCTCATCGCTGTACGAGAGGCTTTTAGACTTCCCCTTTTTCTCCTTCTTTCTCCCCATAGGATTGAAATGTCCTTGTAATCTTATTGAGTTACGTATATTTTATTGCGTATCAAAATCCGTTCAGCTTGTCAACGGGCGATCTCTCTTTCTCATCAAGAATAGGCCGATGGAAAAACAAGAGATAAGGGAGCGGGTATGGAGGAGGATGGCCCAGGAGGGCCGCCATGGGAATCCGTATGGGAGAATTCCCCCTTTTCCGGGTCAGAACAAGGCCGCCGAAAGATTGCGGCGAACAACCCTCTATAAAGAGAGCTTCAGCGTTATGGTACCTCCCGATCGGGCCCAGCTTCAGGTGAGGATCAATCTCCTCCAGGATCGCAAGAGGCTAATCATGGCCACACCAGGTCTTCGGGATGGGTTCTATGAAATACCGAACAGCCGACTATCTCCGGCCCTTTGGGCTAAAGCCGTCAGCAGCATAGGGGTGACCCGATATGGAAGAAAACTAGAAACCACATTGGGCGAAATCGGCCGAGTCGACCTGCTGGTAACAGGGGCAGTGGCCGTCAGCCTTCAAGGAGATCGAATCGGCAAGGGAACCGGATATTTCGACTTGGAGTATATGATCTTCAGGGAGATTGGTTCAGTGGGCGAGAAAACTCCGGTCATAGCCGTCGTCGATGACCTACAGGTCTTCAAAGAACTACCCTGGAAGGATAAAGACGTATCAATAGATCTCATCGTTACCCCCACCACGCCCATCCCGGTCCATCATCCTCGTCCCAGACCAAAGGGGATAGACTGGCTTTCCCTCCAACCACGCCAAATGAGGGGAATGCGTCCATTATGGGAACTCGGTAGATCGAGATAATTGCTAGCTTTGAGATGCCTTTTTGAACATTCTCCTAAAGAGGCCTTCCAGGTTTGGGTGAACCGGGTAACGCAATGCTTCGGCAATCTTAAAATGCCTCCACCCGAGATCATAATGAGCCGTGGCCGAATAGAGAATTGCCAGGTTGTTGTGGGCTTTGGCATAGTTGGGCTTGATCTGGACCGCCTTCTTGTATTCGGATATAGCCTCACGGAAAAGACCCATTTTTCTATAGGTAGCTCCGAGGTTGAAATGGACTCCCGCGATGTCTGGAAGGAGGGATACGATCCTCTTCCACTCGGAGATCGCCTTCTCGAATTCGCCGTCCTGGACGTATGCGATGGCCAGCCGATGGTGGGCCTCTATCAGATTAGGCCCCTTTGCCAAGGCCCTCATCAACTCGATGAATCCATCTCCATACCCTCCTCTTTTGCCATAGGCCAACCCCAGGTTAATATGAGCCATGGCGTAATTCGGATTAATGCCGATGGCCTTCTTATACTCCGTGATGGCTTCTTTCAGCATCCCCTTCTTTTCGTACGCAAAACCAAGGATATTGTGAGCCTCCGCCCGATGGGGATTCAGCTCCACGGCCTTTTCCCACTCATGTATGGCGCTTTCGATCATTCCCTCATCGAAATATTCCATGCCCGAAATTAAATTCCGATCTTCTGACAATTCCTACCCCCAGGGCTCATCCAAGGGACCCGATCTCAACGCCCCTCACCTGCTTTCGGAAACCCTCGCTTTCCTCGATGAGACCCTGGAGATCCGATTCAGCGATGAGTTTCACCTTGGGGAAGTCCTCATCGGGAATGGATTGAAGCCGTATCCCGAGTTCTTCCTCCACCTCTCTCTCTTCGATACAGGGCCGGCTCCATCTATCGGCCAATTCCAATACCCCATCTCTTCCCCCTCTATGGAAGGAGGAGGCCAATAGGGAAAGCACAAGGGTATCCTTCGAGATGCAGCAGATGTCCGCAGATCGAATGGCGTAGCCATTCCCGTTAAAGGAGACAGCCACTCCGCCGCCATCCCTTACCAGCTTGAAGGCCTGGACATCGGTAATGCTATCCCCAACATAGATCACGTCGGCAGGCTCACTTCCAGTTCTTCTCAGACTATCCAGTATCGCATTGGCCTTTTCAACCCCCCCCACGGGGTTCACCTCCTCGAAAACCCTCCCCACCTCCATTTTGGCGATTTCCTCCCAAAAGATGTGGTGTAATCGTCTCACCGTCCCCTGGTCCTCAGGAGACAAATCATCGATGTCCGTTGCTTCATGGCCCCATCTGATCATCTTCATCTGGGCAATTTCGGAGGCCATAGCCCTCAGGCGCTCCTCCTCCCCCTTGCCCAGCGGATACGCATCGATGTTTACCTTCGTACAGTAGACATGATCCATAGGGAAACCAACCAAGCTGCAAAGGGCATCCAGATAGGGTTCATAGCTCGTGCTGACGATGAAGGAGGGCATCAATTCATTGACAAACCGCAATGTATCCATCGCACCCTGGACCAGAAGGATATTTCCCCTGGAATAGTCCACCATCTCCGCGTTGGTCATTCCATAGGCCTTCAAGAAAGGCAGAATGAGCTTCAGGGTATCCCCTGCCTTGTAGCCGCGCCTCTTTTCGACGTCGGCGAGGAAATCGTCGTATTTGCTGACCATGGAGAAGAACCGCCCTCCATCAGGGATAAAGGATGCGGTGAGTTCCATGGCATTATCGTTCTTCGAGATGGGGCCCTCGCAATCGGTATTAAATTGCCTCGTTTTCACATCAGTACCCATAGGGAGGTCTCTTCCGATTGAGCCTCTATGAGAAGATGTGCCCAATCATTGATGGCTTCGTAAAAAGTCCAACTTCTGCGTTACGCTGCATCCTTCGTCACTGCAGCGTACTGGAAGTACGCCTCATTCCTCAGGATTTGCGCGCCTTGAATTTGGAGCTTTTTACTTTGCCATCGAATTTTGACTTTTTACGAGATCATCATCATTAATTGCCGCGTTGCTTCATTACCTAATATCATTGCGATTCCATTTCCCTCACATACCCTTCTATCTCATCATTGAGGAAAATTGCCCCAGCCTCTTCCCCCTTTTCATCTGTGATTTTCCTCTCCACGACCCTCACTCTCCCCTCGGCTAATGCCTTCAAGGTGTAAACCATCAGTGGGACCTCCCTCCTCACCCCTTGCCGTCTGATCTCCGTGAAAAGTGGGTTGCCCTCCCCTTCTTCCTCGATGATATCGGCCATGGTTTTTTCCATCAACCTCCTCTCCAAATCATCCCAAAGGGGATCAAAACCCTCACCCCGAAGAGGAAAAGTGCAATACGTGATGGGTGGCCCCTCATCTAACGCACTCGTAACCAGGTGCATCATCACCCCCGTTTCGGAGGCCCTGTGTTCAATCAGTTGCCAAATGACCTCCTGCCAGGTCCCCTTTGGCCCGCCCGGCTTGGCGGGATGGAGGTTAATCATGGTATGGCGTCTACACATCTCCGGGCTGACGATCAACATATAACCCGCCAATAGGATGACCTCTGCTCCATACTTTTGCACCCTGTTCATCACTTCCTCGTGAAATTTGGCACGCCATATCTCCGATGAAGCCAACCGGAGGTGTGGTTCAAATGCAGAACTAGAGAGGAAGATAACCTTTAAGTCCAGCGTCTTGGCCAGTTCGATGAACCGGTCGCTCTCAAGGGTCTCTCCGGGCCACCTGTTGCAAAACACATAGCCAATCCTCCCCGGAATCACCCCATTGGAAATACTCTCATAAACCCTCTGCAATAACTCCCTTGCCGCTTCATCACGCCCCGTCGAAAACCATCCCATTGTATAACTCATCTTTCATTACCCTCCATAGGGTTAAGATACTCGATCAAATCCCCCTCTGTTGGATAACACGCCCTTCCAAATCCGGTCACACTTTTGCCCGCAACCCTCGTAGCGAACAACGCACAATCCTTCAAGGGCTTGCCTAGAATCATGCCCGCCAAAAATCCGCCATTATACACATCACCGGCCCCGGTATTATCCACAACTTCAACCTCTTCGGCGGGTACCTTGAAGGCTTCCTCTCGTGACAAGACATAGGACCCCTCTTTTCCCATTTTACAGACAACGACATCAGGACCATAACTCATTAACTTCCTACAACCCCGCTCATACCCCATCGATGTGAGAAGGGCTATCTCCCTATCGGTAACGAAGAGGACCCGGCATCTCTCCATGAAGGCCTCTACCTCCTTCAATCCCCGTCTGGCATAAATCTCTCCCGGGTCAAAGCTCATTTTCACGTGAGGGGGAAGATGTTCGAGGGCCGCCTTTTGGGCCTCCATGGGTAGTTTCCCTACGAAGGAGGTCATGTGTAAAAGCCGGCTTTGAGAAAAGAGGCCAACATCGACTTCATCGGCGCAAAGGGTGTCATTGGCATTGGGCTGCATGAAGATGGATCGGTCTTGAGATTTGTCCAGGATTATCAGGCAAACACCACTCTTATGGTCTCTCCTCACCCAGCGAGTATCTACCTTACCGGCCTCTAAGGAATGGATCAGGAAATCGCCATCCTCTCCCTCCCCCACCTTGCCGATAAAGGCCGTACTGAACCCCATTCTCGAAAGGGCGAAAATCGTATTCGCCGCTGAGCCGCCCCCGATCCTTCCTCTAAATCGCCCATCTCGTTGAAGCAAGGTTAGAAGGTGTTGAAATTCCTCATTACTGCCTTGAATCTCCCTTCCGCCCTCCAATCGGACCCCTCCGAAATTGAAGGGATGGAAGAAAGCCACCTCATAGAGAAGGTCAATATTTAAGGCCCCGAATCCGACCACATCCTTCATAAAAACTCCAACTCTTGGCTATAGCATTACAGATAAAACAAACCCCTTGGAATTTCAAGGGAAGAGTTCTCCCATGAGATGGTAAAATCCCACTTTGATTTGGATTTTCCTGAATTTCTCCTGAAGTCATTGGACTATCCTCATAAAGAGTCAGAAACTCCATTCCCCCTTTGCCATCATCTTCCATCTATTCTTTGATCATTTCGTAAAAAGTCGGAATCAGACGGCAAAGAAAAAAGATCCAGACACAAGGCGCGCAAATCCGGAGGAATGAGGCGTACATAGAAGTACGCTGCAGTGACGAAGGATGAAGCGGAACGCAGCCCTTCGGCTTTGCTCAGGGCCGTGAGCATGTCGAACGGCAGATGGACTTTTTACGAAGCCGTCATTCTTTGGTTGATTGCCCC
>JAUWDQ010000071.1 GCA_030608745.1 Pseudomonadota bacterium
ATCAATATCAATGGCATTCTTTCGCTCTGGACGATCTATCGTAACAGTGGCGACTTTATCATCTTTTTCGAACCGTATGTTCTTAAAGGTTTCTGCCATTTTCGTCCATCCTCCTAAACTCCCATGAATGGAATTCCAAAATGGGAAAGAGGTTATTTCAATAGCTCAAGGGCGATGTCCTTCACTTCTCTTGGATATTTAGCCACAGGTATACCAGCCTCTTCAAAGGCCTTTATCTTCGATTGGAAAGTCCCTTTGCCTTGAGAAACGATTGCCCCAGCATGACCCATCTGTTGATCAGGTGGGGCAGAGCTTCCAGCCAGGTAGGCAACATACGGCTTAGAACATTTAGCCCGTATGTACTCCGCTGTCCTTTCCTCATCAGTCCCCCCGATCTCCCCGACCATGACAACCAGGTGGGTGTCTGGATCGTTTTCAAACAATGGGACGATATCAATGAAATCAGTTCCTTTTACGTAATCCCCTCCCAAGCCAACCACGGTAGATTGACCCAATCCAGCCCTCGTCAACTCATAACCTATTTCATAGGTCAAAGAACCACTCCTCGTAGCTATCCCGACATGGCCCCTTTTGAAAGCATGAATAGCCATAATGCCCAATTTCGCTTCCTCCGGGGTAATCATTCCTGGGTTATTCGGTCCTATTAGCCAGCTCTTCTCCTCCCTTAGTCTTTCCTTTATTTCCATCATCTCATGGACAGGTATTCCATCTGTGATACAAACAATAACCTCAATTCCGGCATCTATCGCCTCAAGGATCCCCGCAGAGGCAAACTTCGGGGGAACAAACATGATGGATGCATTAGCCTCCTTAGCTAATTTTGCTTCCAAAACCGTACCAAATATCTCAATTCCTTCAAAATCTTGTCCTCCTTTTCCCGGCACCACACCCGCTACTATATTCGTCCCATCTTGTCTCATACGACGTGCGTGAAAGGAACCCTGATGGCCAGTTATTCCTTGGACAATCAACCTCGTATTCTTATCAACTAATATGCTCATTCACCTCACCAAATCTACAGCCTTCTGTACAGCATCATAAAGGTTCGTAAACATCTCGAAGCCATTCTCCTTCATTATTCTCCGACCTTCTTCCACATTCGTTCCCTCCAGCCGAATGACTGCCGGTAGCGATATCCCTCCCATGTTCTGCCAGGCTGCTATGAAACTGGTTGCCACCTCATCCATCCTGGTTAAGCCGCCAAACATATTTAATAAGATCGATTGAATACCATCTAAACTGGACACCGTCCGAAGTGCGAGCTCCATGCTCTGAGGATTTATCCCCGCGCTCACATCGCAAAAACAAGCGGGTTTCCCACCCATGGCATTTACCAGATCCATCGTTGCCATGGTCATTCCAGCGCCCGCACAGATCAACCCAACATTACCACCGACATATACAAAATCCACCCCTTTTTCTTTCAGGTAAGTTTCCTTATTATCGACGAAATCTTTCTTCAACTCCTCTAACTCTGGGTGCTTGAAGAGAGCATTGTTATCAATATTTAACCGAGCGTCAAGAGCGATTAATCTTCCATCCGATGATTCAACCAAGGGATTTATTTCAATGAGCGTTGCATCGTAATTGCAAAAAATTTTGTAGAGCTTCTTAACGACATCTGTCAACGGCATAGATAATCCTTTCGAAATACCTAACTCTCCGATTAACCTTAGTATTTCATGGGAAGGTATCCCGTACCGTGGATTGAGAATGTATTGGCCTAAGGCGGAGGGAGATTCCCTCGCAATGGTTTCGACCTCCATTCCCCCCCTTGAGCTGATTAAAAGGATTGGCCTGTAAAAGGTCGGATCGATGGTAATGCCCACATAGTATTCATTCCTTATCTCTGCTTTTTCTTCAATGAGGACCTTCGCAACGGGAAAGCCTTTAATGTGCGTATCCATCAACTCTTTAAAGATATCCACAGCTTCAGCTACTGTTTGTGCACTCCTAATCCCTCCGGATTTTCCCCTCCCTCCAACTAACACCTGAGATTTCAGGATAACCTCTTGCCCCTTTCCAACACTGGCAAAGGCATCCCCAGTTTCCTTTTCGGTGGAACAAACTGTCCCATTCGGTACGGATATGCTGTTGTCCTTAAAAATCTTCTTCGCTTGATATTCGTAGAGCTTCATCTATTTTCCCGTTGTTTGAGTCGCTCGAGATGATAGATATTCCTGGATCGCAGCGATGCTCGTATCCAATGGGGTTTGGGTTGGGAAAATAAGCCTTACGCCCATCTCCTCTAACTTTTGGATGTCTCTTTTCGGAATGGTACCCCCAACGATTAACGGAACATCGTCAATTTTCTGCATCGCCATCTCTTTTAAAACCTGTTCGGTCAATATTAGGTGTGCTCCTGAAAGCATGCTCAAACCTATAAAGTCCACGTCTTCCTGGATTGCGGCTTTCACAATTTCTTCCGCAGTGCGATGGATGCCCAGATAAACGATCTCCATCCCGGCATCTTTTAGTGCACGGGCGACTACCTTGGCGCCCCTGTCATGTCCATCCAACCCAGGGCTCGCGATCAAAACCCTTATCTTCCTTGCCCCATTCATGGCTATCATCCTTCCTTTGATTTCAGAACTACAAGCTCAGATCAAATGACCGTAGGCTGCTCGAAGGTTCCGTATTCTTCTTTAAAGGCTTGGCAGACCTCACCCAAACTTGCATAATCCTTAAAAGCATCTATAAGATGTGGCATTAGATTCTCATTATTCTCTGCGGCAGTTCTCAGCTGGTCTATACGCCTTTCTGCCCTTTCCTTATCTCTCGTTCTCCTTGTTTGATTCAACAATTCGATCTGTTCCATTGCCACCTGGGGATTATATTCATGGAGTCTTAACTCTTCCACCTCCTGGTCAATGGTGAATCGATTGACTCCCACGACAACACTTTCCCCCGATCTTATCCGCTTCTCCTTCTTATAAGCTTCTTCGACGATCTCCCTTTGAATGAAGCCCTCCTTAATCGATTTAACCATGCCGCCTCTTGATTCGATTCTCTCGATCAGGTCTTCAACCCTATCCTCCATCTCTTTCGTCAATGACTCGACGTAGTAGGATCCTCCGAGCGGATCCGGTGTATCAACAACTCCTGTCTCGAAGGCCAGAGCTTGTTGAATGCGCAAGGCTAATCTCGCATTTTCTTCTGTGGGTATAGAGAATGGTTCGTCAAACGCACATGTAAACATCGACTGGACTCCACCCAATACGCTGGCAAGCGCCTGATAAGAAACCCTAATAGTGTTGATCTCAGCTTGCTGAGGCATCAGGGTGCTTCCTCCGCAGACAACTCCAAACCTGAATAACCAAGACCTTGGGTTCTTCGCGTTAAATTTTTCCCTCATACACCTTGCCCAAATTTTCCTCATCGCCCTATATTTGGCAACTTCTTCAAAGAAATTGTTATGCGTGTAGAAAAAGAAGCTCAACCGCGGGGCAAAATCGTCGATGCCAATGCCACGTTCCAAAACAGCTCTAATATATTCAATTGCATCTGCCAGAGTGAAAGCGGCTTCCTGAACTGAGGTGCATCCCGCATCTTTAAAGTGAGCTCCTGCAATGCTAATGGAGTTAAATCTCGGTACATATTTGGCGCAGTATTCTATCGTATCAACAATCAATCGCATCGAGAATTCAGGGGGATAAATCCATGCCCCCCTGGCCACATATTCCTTTAAGATATCGTTCTGGATCGTCCCTCCAACCTTCTCAAATGGCACCCCCTGTTTCTCAGCTACACAGAGATACATGGCCAAGAGCATCGCTGCTGTGGCGTTGATCGTAAATGAGGTGGTAATATTGTCCAACGGAAGGCCATCAAAGAGGGTCTCCATATCTTTTAGGGTGTTGATGGAAACACCAACCCTTCCAACTTCTCCTAATGACATCGGGTCATCGGGATCCAGGCCCATTTGGGTAGGAAGGTCTAATGCCACGCTTAAGCCTGTTTGGCCTTGTTCAAGCAGATACTTATACCGTTGGTTTGAATCCTTCGGGGTCCCGAAACCCGAGTATTGCCTCATCGTCCATAACCGGTCTCTGTGCATAGTTTTATGGATTCCCCTGGTATAGGGATATTCACCGGGTTCCCCTATATCGCGTACAGGGTCTAAATCTTTGATATCCTTGTGTGCATATAAGGGTTTCACTTCAATACCAGACTCGGTAAATCTCTTACCCCCTTCTTTTCTCCTTTCCATCATCCGTCTCCTATCTCAACATTGTTCCTGTTTCCTTAAATCTCCTGTGAAACGAGAATGCTTCGTTGAGAAGATGTGGTTCATGACCGCCGGTTTCTTTAATCGCTTTGCTCAGGTATTCACGAAGTAATGATCTATAATCTGAATGTGCACAGTTATTAATAACGCTTTCCGCCCTCTCTACTGGTTCCAAGCCCCTGAGATCAGCGACTCCCTGCTCTGTGACAATGATATCAACCACATGTTCCGAATGATCAACATGTGAAACCATTGGAACAATGGCCGAAACCGATCCCTTTCTGCTGGTAGAAGGGGTAAGGAAAATCGAAAGGAAGGCATTTTGTGCAAATTCTCCCGATCCCCCTACACCGGAAATGATCTGTGATCCCTGAACATGGGAAGAGTTGATGTGACCATAAATATCGGTCTCAATGGCAGTATTGATAGCGATTACCCCCAATCGAAGAATGGCCTCGGGAGAGTCGGCAATATCGAGAGGGCGTAAGATAATGACTTTTTTATATCGATCCAAATTCTCAAAGAATCTCTTCTGTCCATCCGTGCTGAAGTAAAGTCCAGAAGTTGAAACCACTTGAACCTTTCCACTATCAATCAAATCAAGGACTCCGTCTCCAACACCTCCAGTGTATATGGCTAACCCTTCAAAGCTTGAACGAGCCAATTCTCTTGCAACAGAGTCAGAGACGTTCCCAAGTCCTATTTGTAAAGGCAAAAGATTTTTGGGCAACTTTTTCGAATCTACCTCTCTTTGGAAAAAGCTAACGAGGTTTTTCCCGATCCTTTGGCTGGTTTCATCGAGGGAGGCTCGCGGTATGATGTTATCTCGAACCGTTGCCTCTACTATATAAGCAATCTTTTCCCTTTCAACGGGGATATAGGGGGTCCCAATTCTATCTCCGGGGTGCTGTATGGGAATAGGCCCTCGATTGGGAGGATTTTTTAAGAGATATACATCGTGAATCCCTTCTAAATCTAAAGGATAAAATGTATTAATCTCAACAATCACTTTTTTGGCCATTTGAACAAAGGTCGCACCATCAAAGAGCGAGGTTGAGGGAATAATATTCCCCTCCTCTGTAATACCAACTGCTTCTATAACCGCAAGGTCGATGGTACCCCATGATCCTGACCGAACCTGTTGTGGGAACATGCCCGATCGCAAATCTGAGAAAAGGACATTTCGCTCGTTTATCATCCTCCTTAAACTTGCATTCGACTGCTGCCCCAATCTTTTTCTTATCATCCCATTGGCGCAGAGAAAACCGTCAATCTCCTCTCCCACCGGTCCCCCGGCCCACAAATCTATCTGGAAATTTTGACTATTTTTCTTGCTTTCTACTAAACACGAGAATATCGTTTTAGGATATCCAAATTGAAAGCCTCCAGCCGTGCCAACTGTCATCCCACTCTTTATTTCTCGAGCAGCAAATTCAGGCTTGACAACCTTTTTCAATAAGGCCTTGCATAAAATCCTCATTTTTAAGTCACTACCCACTACAGACTCTCTATTTACCTTACCTTGATCAAACTTATCTCCCCACATATACCACAATCGTGATTAGGGTCAAATTTTTTTTGGAATCGGACTAATCCTGCCTAAAACTTCCTGTTAACCTCTGGCCATCTGGGAAGTTCATCTGCGCTTCATACCCACTCCGTGCCTGAAATCTCGGCCCTCTATTTCAAGATTTCAAGTAACTTATGATATCGCTTACCTTTACCAATTCCGTTGATTTGTGATTCTATTAATCACAGCGATGGCGCACGTTCGCCTACGGTTAATCCTGATAGGGAAAAGGAAAAATAGGTTTGCATGCCTGCCGGTCATCGCTTCCTCGTATAATCGTAAACCCCTTTGTCCGTCTTCCTGCCGAGACGGCCAGCCTTCACGTACTTGACGAGGAGTGGACAAGGTCTATATTTCTCTCCCAGCCGTTCATGAAGAAACTCAAGCACACTCAGACGGGTATCCAATCCCACCAAGTCCACCAGTTCAAAAGGGCCCATGGGGTGGTTCAGTCCCAGTTTGAGAGCCTTGTCGATATCCTCCGCACGGGCAACCCCCTCCTGCAAAAGGTAGAAGGCTTCGTTTCCTATGAGGACATTGATCCGGCTCGTCACGAAGCCCGGCGATTCCTTCACCTCAACCGTCTCCTTCCCCATGCCTTCGGCGACCTCCTTGGTGATCTGATACGTGTCATCGCTTGTTTCCAAGCCCCGGACAATCTCCACCAACCTCATGAGATGCACAGGGTTGAAGAAATGAATCCCGATACATTTTTCAGGTCGCTGGGTAACGGCGGCCATCTCGGTAATACTCAAGGCGGAGGTATTCGACGCGAATACAACGTCCTTTCCGCACAGCTGGTCAGCCTTCCGGAAGATCTCCAACTTGAGCTCGATCTTCTCCGGGACCGCCTCGATGACCATGTCCGCTTCCCGAACACCCCTTTCCAGATCCACCTCCGATTTCAATCGCCCCAGGGATTGTTCCATCATCTCCCGATCAATTTTTTCCAGTTCCATGCCTTTCTGCAGGTGGCCCTCAATTTTGGCAAGGGCCTTCTCCAAGATCTCCGACGAGACATCAACCAACGTGGTCCGGATTCCTCCCAGGGCTGAAACATGGGCTATTCCCGTACCCATCAGACCAGCCCCAATGATTGTTAGATTTTTTACCTCCATCTCATCACCTCATGCCCTTAATTTTTTCCCGCTTTCATAATACCAAAAAAACGACTCATTTGGAAAATCCCGAAAAATGCAATTCGCTGGCAATCTTTCATGGGAATCGTGAATAATCGAGGTTGCATTTAAAAACCATTGGAGTATCATAAGGAGGCGCCTACTCGGGCCTTACAGGGGGAACGGGAGAATTTATTACATCATAACAATATTCTTTAAGTGAAGTCTCATGAAACTCCGAGAACTGGCTCGGGTTATCAGGAGCAAGAACGCCGGGCCCTTTTTACTCACCCTTGATGTGCTCTTTCCAACAATTGAAGCCTTTGAAAGAGTTAGGGATTCAGGGGTTATCAACGTTGACACTATTTCCAAGCTCTATGGTGTGCCACCGGAAGGCATCAAAATAATCCCCTATCCACCGGGCTTGGCCTTTAAGATCACCATGGTGCGACCAATCGTTTCAGGTGACATCGTGGATACGGATGTTTATGGTGCTCAACAGCATACTCCATTGTTGGACCTCATCGTTCCCCTGTATAGATCAACATAACGGATGGCCAAAGCAATGCAAGAACTGCGGTGTTATGCTGCCTCGGGACAGCTTGGTTATGGAATTCCCAAAGACTCCTTCAACAGGGGAATCAAGAAGAGGCCCCATTTCATAGGGGCGGATATGGGGTCAATTGATGTAGGTCCTTTCCACCTGGGCTCGGGGAAAATGGCCCCGGGAAAGGCCTCCGCCAAAAGGGATCTCGGACTTCTGTTGCGAGCCAGTAAAAAGTCTGAGATTCCACTCATCATTGGTTCCGCGGGAACAGCTGGAGGGAAACCTCATCTTCTGGATACCGTTGAAATGGTGCGTGAAATTTCTACCGAGCATGGCCTCCATTTTCGCCTTGCCGTTATTCATGCGGAAATAGAGAAAAACCTCATTAAAAGTGCGTTAACAAAAGGGAGGATAAGACCATGCGGGCCGGTTCCGGATCTAACTGCGCATGAGGTGGATCGTAGCGTTAGAATCGTGGCCCAAATGGGTACTGAACCCCTCATATCTGCCCTTGGTGCGGGAGCCGAGGTGGTAGTAGCTGGGAGGGCTTGTGACACGAGCATATTTGCTGCAATTCCACAGATGAAAGGCTACGATCGGGGGCTTTTCATGCATATGGCAAAGATTATTGAATGTACTTCAATCTGTGCCGAACCGGGAGGCAGGGACCCGATTATGGGGTACTTGTATCAGGACTCCTTTGTTCTCGAGTCACAGCACCCTCTGCGGAAGTGCACGGCAGTATCGGTTGCAGCGCATAGTCTTTATGAGCAGGCAGACCCCTATCGGTTCTCCGAGCCTGGGGGAATCCTTGATTTGAGCAACGCCCAATTTGAGGAAATTGATGAATGGCGTACGAAGGTTTGGGGGGCGCAGTGGATACCAGCCGATGAATATACGGTAAAGCTGGAAGGGGCCTGCTGGGTGGGGGTGAGATGTATTGTTATTGGAGGGGTAACCGATCCAATCATGATCGCTCAAATAGATAAAATTGCCGAACAGGTCCCGGAACTCGTAAGAGAACTCCTCAGCGAGGAGATCCCTCCTGAAACCTACCATCTTAACTTCCGTATTTACGGACTCAACGGCGTAACGGGTCCTCTGAGGCCTCGGGGAACATTCGTTCCCCAGGAAGTCTTTATCATGGTAGATGTGGTGGCAAAGGATGCCGAAACGGCCAAAACCGTTTGCGGCGTCGCTAAACAGAACCTCCTTCATTTCGGCTATCCAGGTAGACTTGCCACTGGGGGAAACCTTGCTTTCCCCTTTACCCCTCCAGAGATTCTTGTTGGAGACACGTATAGGTTCAATGTGTACCATCTTATGGAAGTTGATGACCCCCTTGCCCTCTTTCCCATTGAGTTACATGACATTTGAAAAATGCTCAAGACCAGGGGATTCTCCCTCTTGCCGAAGCCAGCCGGAATCACAGTAATGGGGATTTTCTCATGAGAGCCCAAATAATGCTTACGCCTTCGGAATCTAAGAAGCTTATAGCCAAAGCTATCGCGGCGATGGAGCCGGTTAAGAAAGCCAGGGAAAAGGGATTGATCATTATCCATCCCAGCAGCACCACGCTCTTCTTAGTCGAAGAACTGATTGGAACAAGGCCTCAGGGAGTGTGGGTGTGCGGTTTGGTCCTTCCCAAAGGCATGTGCGTCAGCAGGGAGAGACAGAAATTCGGCTTCCACGGCCGACTTGGCTCAAAGGAGGGGGGGCATGACATAGGCCAATTTCCGTTTTCCTGGGTTTTGGAAAAGGGAGTATACCGGACGGGGGTTTCCCTGGCTTCCCTTCTGGATAAGATGGGAAAGGGAGATGTCTATGTCAAAGGGGCCAACGCCATCGACCCTGAAGGGAAGGTTGGAGTGCTCTATGCCAGTTCAGGGGCGGGGACCGTTGGGAAGATTATCGCTGCCTCCAGGGAAAAGGGCTTTACGATCCTTCTTCCCATCGGCCTGGAGAAGCTCATCCCCACACCAATAGCCCGGGCGGCCAAAGTTGCCAGCAGGGAAAGGACGGATTCGGCCATGGGTATTCCCGTGGGATTGATCCCTGTTCCTGGAAAGGCGGTGACCGAGGTTGAGGCCATTGATATCCTCTCCGGGGCTCAGGCCGTTGCTGTGGCTGCCGGAGGATTGGGAGGTGCCGAGGGGTCTGTCACATTAGTCATCCGAGGACCAAAAGAGAGGGTGACCCGGGCACTTCAAATCGTAAGGGATGTTAAGGGTGCTACCCTTCCGGAGATTTTTTCGACAGATTGCGAGACCTGTTCCTATCCCACCTGTCATTTGAGGAGGGCTTGATCTATTTCTCCGCAAACTCCAAACCTTCGATTCCCAATTTTCGATAAATCTCCGTCACTCGGGAGTCGATATGGCGGTCGATTTCGTCGAAATGAGAGTTTCCCTTTGTATCTGCTCCCACCACGAGGGGACCGAAATCCTTCACCCGTAAGATCCACGTTGCTTCGGGCAATCCGAGCTCCAGCCAGTGGACCTCCTCCGTTGATTCCACCATGGTGGCGTAAGCCCCTGCGAATACACCCGCTCTGACCAAATGGATGCAGCCATACTTTCGGAGGGCTTCCCGCGTCTCCTTACCTACCTTTCCCTTTCCAATGATGGCCCTGAGACCCAGCCTCCGAATTGCCTCCGGCTCCCATTTGTTGAATCGGATGCTCGTCGTCATGCTCATTGCGCGCATCCTCCAGCCCTCCCCAACCTTCTCCACAATGGGACCGCTGTGGACCATCACGTTATGCCGTTTTGAGTCGAAGGGCGGGATATTCCCCCGGTCAATGAAATGAATGTGGAATTGGGATCGACACGTGAAGAGGTGGCCCGTGAAAATCACGATGTCTCCAACCCTCAATTGCTCCACGTCTTTTCTCGAGAGTGGGGTCCTGAGACTGATCGGTGTCAAGTCTCGCCTACTCCTTTCTTTTGAACCATTCGGGCCATTCCCGCTCTTCAATGCTTCCATCACCATACACCCGGATGGTGGCAATGCGTGCTGCCGGGCACTGGACTGAAAGGGCCGCTGAAAAGCCAGCCAGATGTCCCATGGCATACTCGATATGCACATCCAGAACTGTGGTCTTTCCACCCATCCCAAGAGGCCCAATTCCTGCCATGTTGAGGGCTTCAAGCAACTCCAACTCGAGCTTGCCCACGCTCTCCTCAGGGTGCCTATCCCCGATTTTCCGAAGGACGGCAGCCTCCTTGGCTAGCTTCATGGCCAGATCGGATGTCCCCCCAACGCCCACGCCCACGATGTTGGGAGGACACGTTCCTCCGGTCCTATTACCGTGAACAACGAAGCTGTCAATGACGAATTTCTTGATTCCCGGGAGACCGTCAGCGTGGAGAAGCACTTTGAAGGCTGGGCCAAACACCTCTGTCCCGCCACCCTTGGGCGCCGAAGTCAATTCAATGAAATCGATGTCGGCGTCAAAATGATAGACGATGTGGGGCATGTGAGCTCCCACGTTCGTCCCCGGATTCTCCCGGGTGAAGGGATTGATCACCGTCGGCCGAATCAAGGCATCCCCCGTAGCCTTCTGCACCGCGGTCCTTAT